>JAHDDA010000157.1:4682-6353 GCA_020629595.1 Chitinophagales bacterium | reverse complement strand
GCTTCTTCATCGCCTCTTTTTCCTAATTCCAATTGTGCTTCAAAACGTTGGCGTTGGTCTATTGGATCATTCAATTCCGAAAAGGCATTACACAATTCTTTAGCGTTACATATTGCCTCAAAACGTTCTACTAATCCTGGTTTTGAACGGTGTTTTTTAGCCAATGGCGACATTTCTACAGGGTAATCGGTAATAAAAGTTGGCTGAATTAACAAGTGTTCTACTTTTTCACCAAAGATTTCATCAATCAACTTTCCTTTACCCATTGTTTCATCAATTGGTACGTGTAACTCTTTGGCTGTTTTACGCAATGCTGCTTCATCCATATTTGAAATATCAATACCTGTGTATTCCTCAATGGCTTCAAACATTGTGTAGCGTTTCCAAGGCTCAACAAAGTTTATTTCGTTTTCGCCTACTTGCACAATTCCAGTTCCTGTAACAGCTATGGCTACGTGACGAATCATTGCCTCCACAAAATCCATCATCCAATAATAATCTTTGTAGGCAACATACAATTCCATCATTGTAAACTCTGGATTGTGAAAACGGCTCATTCCTTCATTTCTAAAATCTTTAGCAAACTCAAAAACACCTTCGTAACCACCAACAATTAGCCTTTTCAAATATAACTCATTGGCAATACGCATATAAAATTTTTGGTCTAGCGTATTGTGGTGTGTTGTAAATGGGCGTGCCGATGCACCACCATAAATTGGTTGTAAAATGGGTGTTTCTACTTCTAAGTAACCTGCATTGCTCATAAACTCACGCATTGCCTGCACCATTTTAGAACGCTTCACAAAAGTTTCACGAACTTCGGGATTTACCGTTAAATCAACATAACGCATTCTGTAACGTTGGTTTGGATCGGTAAAAGCATCGTAAATATTGCCTTCTTTATCACGTTTTACAATTGGCAAAGGACGCAACGATTTCGACAGCAAGGTAAATTCTTCTACGTGAATAGAAACTTCACCTGTTCCTGTTGAAAACAGAAAACCCGAAACGCCAATGTAATCACCAATATCAATTAGCTTTATTAGTTGTTTGAAAGTTGCTTTTTCTTCATCGGAAGCTCCTACCCCTTTTTTATCTATGTATAATTGAATTTGTCCGTGAGCATCTTGCAATTTGGCAAATGGTCCACGTTGTCCCATAAAACGCCCTGCAATTTTTATGCTTTTTCTTTTTGCTGGTTGAAAATTACCTAAAGCTGTTTCTTTAATATTGGCTAAGAAATCGGCTAAAGTTGTCTCATTTCCATCAATCTTTATAGTTTCTGAAAAGGCTTCAGGTTTATCTTCACTTTCCAATACCTTTTTTGCATTAAAACGATTTTTTAAAACCAGCTGTTTGGCTGTTTCTGTATCTTCAACATCTTCTATTTTGCCCAAAAACTGTTTTAGGTTTTCGTGAAACTGAGTTGTTGTAAAATCTGTTGATTTAAAATCAACTTTAAATTCTGCCGCTGGATAAGGCTCAATACCTAATTCCTGAATTTGCTCAAGGGCTTTTCTTCTAATGATTTCCTGTTCGCTTAATGCCATTTGTTTAATTATTAGTTTTTAATGCTTGGTTTTTAGTTGTATAAAATTGGTGGCTAATAACAAAGCATTTGCAAAGTTAGAACAGAAAAGTTTTAGGCTTGTTTTGAATAGATGAAAAATA
>JAHDDA010000157.1:0-4582 GCA_020629595.1 Chitinophagales bacterium | reverse complement strand
CCTAAATTCGCATACTCGAAATATTAAACGAATGAAACAATTTTCTTTTTTACTATGCACCCTTTTTATCTTTTGCTGTTTTGCTTTAAATGCTCAAACCTTTTCCGATGATTTTTCAGATGGAGATTTTACCAATAATCCAACTTGGAGTGGTGATGTTGCCAATTTTGAAATTTTAGATGGCGAATTACATCTTTTAGCTGATGGAGAAGGTGAATCTACCTTAGTGAGTGCTGTAACACAACAAGCGGGTGTTGCCACAACTTGGGAGTTCGATTTTAATTTAGATTTTAACCCTTCAGGCGGTAACAGAGCAAGGGTTTATTTACAAACCAATAGTGCTAATTTAGCTGGTAATCCAGAAGGATACTATATTTTATTAGGTGAAGGTGGAAGCGAAGATGCTGTTAAGTTATATAAAAGAAGTGGAAGTAGCAACGAATTGCTTATTGAAGGAAATGCAGGTGATATTGCTTCGTCGCCTTCTGGAAAAATTAGGGTTACAAGAAGTGCCGAAGGTGAATGGGAATTGTTTTACGATTTAGATGCAAGTGGTTTAAATAGCTACGGAACAGCAATAGATACCGAGTTTGCAAGTGGTAATTTTATAGGTGTTTGGTGCGATTATACTTCTTCAAATGCAGATGCTTTTTATTTCGATAATTTTTTGGTTGACCCAATTTTCATTGATACCGAAAATCCAAGTTTTGAAAGTGCCGTTGTTGTTTCAGATAATGAAGTACAATTAATTTTTTCTGAACTTTTAGATGCTTCGGCAGAAGATATTAGTAGCTATTCAATAAATGGAAATAACATTATTAGTGCTACTTTAAGTGCAGATGGCACAACGGTAAATTTAGTTTTTGAAAACAGTTTTCCAATTGGCGAACAACAATCGGTAGATTTTACAGTAAGTGATACGGCAGGAAATGGTTTTTCTGGAACAGCAACCTTTACTTATAATCCAACTGGAGCTTTCGATGTTTTAATTACAGAAATAATGTCGGATCCAAGCCCAACTGTTGGTTTACCTGATCAAGAATATATAGAACTTTATAATCGTTCTGAAAACGCCATAAACCTAAAAGATTGGAAATTTTTAGATGCAAGCACTACCGAATTAATTTTACCATCTTATGAGTTGGCTGCTGGTGCGTATGTTACACTTACCGAACAAAGTTTTGCCTACGATGCAATGGGTATTGATTACATTCCTGTAAATTTACAGAGTTTAACCAATGATGGTGAATTACTTCAGTTAGTAGATAATCAAGGAAATACCATTTTTTCAGTTGATTTTAATGTGAACTGGCACGTAAGTAATAAAAGAGATGGCGGTTGGTCTTTAGAAATGATTAACCCCAATAATCCTTGTGGTGGAGCAGAAAATTGGGCTTCTTCGCTTAGTTCAAAAGGCGGAACACCAAGCGAGCAAAATACTGTTTTCGATAATACTGTAAGTGACACCGAAGCTCCACAATTGGTACGAGTTGGTTATATAAATGAAGCAACCGTTCAGGCTTATTTTAATGAAGTAATAGATATTTCAAAATTAACAACAAGTAATTTCGCTATTGACAATGGAATAGGTGAACCATTGCTAATTACAGTTGTAGAACCAGACAACAATAGTGTTATTCTTTCTTTAAACAATTTAATAAATCCAGGCACAACTTATACGCTTACGGTAACAAACATTTGTGATTGTGTAGGAAATATTATCTCATCAGACAACTTTTCTTTATTTTCTATTCCTGTTTTGCCCGATAGTGCCGATTTGATTATCAATGAAATATTATTTAATCAGGCAACAGGAAATACCGATTATGTTGAAATTTACAATAATTCTGATAAGGTTTTAGACTTACAAAATTACCGTTTTACGCGCGATGGTTATGAAACTGTTGAAGGAGAAACCATTTTTGAAAACAACCCATTGGAAGTAAAGATAAGCGAGTCATCTTATTTGTTATTTCCACAAGAATATTTGGTTTTATCGGCATCTCAATTTTTAGTAAAACAACAATATTTCACTGAAAATCCTAATGCGTTTTTAGATGTTGCTGGTTTTCCTACAATGGATGATTCGCAAGATGCCATTTTTGTAAAAGATTCGCTGGGCAATATTTTAGATAAAGTTTTATATACTAAAAATTGGCATTACGATTTAATTGACTCGGAAGATGGCGTTTCTTTAGAACGAATTAACTTTGATGCACCAAGTCAACAGGCTGCCAATTGGCATTCGGCTTCGGCAAGTGTGGGTTATGGAACACCAGGTTATTTAAACTCGCAGTTTTACCAATTACCAGAATTAGATGATAGTTTTTCTATTTCGCCAGAAGTTTTTTCACCAGATGGCGATAGTTTCAACGATTTTTTACTGTTAAATTACGAAATGGATTCGGAAGGATTTACAATGAACGTGCATATTTTTGACGACAGAGGACGTGAAGTAAATCACCTTGTAAAAAATGAATTATTGGGTAGAAATGGCTCGTATAAATGGGAAGGCACAAACGAAAATGGTGAAAAAGTAAACATCGGGATTTACATTTTATATATCGAAATTTTTGATTTAACAGGTAAAGTTGAACGTTTTAAACGCACTTGTACAGTTGCTGGGCAGTTGGATTAATAATTACTTCATTCAATTAAAAATTATTAGATGAAAAATCTACTAACTATTCTTTTCGGTATTTTGGTTGTTAACTTTCTTCAAGCACAAAATACAATTCTTGGAACTTGGGAAACTGCTGATAATTCAATGGTTTTGGAAATATTAGAGCAAGAAGGAGAAAAATATGCTCAAATAAAATCTGTTAGCTTTTCAAATAACAAAGAAGACATTACTTGTAAAAAATGTTCTGATGAAAGAAAGGGAAAATCTTTACTTGGAATGCAAGTAATGGAAAAATTTGAATTAAATGGCACTAAGTGGAAAGTACTTTTTTTAGATATAAAAACTGGCAAAGAATCAAAAGTGAGTTTATGGGTTGAAAACAAAAATGTTCTAAAAATAAAAAATGGCTTATTTAAAGCTCGTAAATTTTATAGAACCTACGAATCTTCAATTGTACATCAACAGCTAGAAACAATTGAAGATTCCATATCTTATGCTATGGGAATAGCGTTTGGACATTTTGTTACTAATGATGACCTCCCTATTAAGATAAGTTCATTTTCTGATGGATTTAAAGATGTATTAAATCCAAATAAAGAGGCTATTTTTACTTTGCAACAAGCTGAATTGATTTTAAATCAATATAGAGAAAAGTCTAAGTATGAGAAGCAATTTGACTCAAGTGATTATGATCATAGTTATGATTATGACGATGAAGAAGAAGTAGAAATTGACGAGGCATATAAATTAGAAAATGAAACATTCTTAGAAGAAAATGCAAAACGTTCTGAAATTATAGTTACAGAAAGTGGTTTGCAGTACGAAATATTAAAATCTGGAACAGTACAAGGGGCAAAGCCAACAATCAACAATAAAGTAGAGGTTCATTATGTAGGAACATTAATTGACGGGACTGAGTTTGATAACTCAAGACAAAGAAGAAGTCCAATGATATTTCCTCTTAATGCAGTAATTGAAGGTTTTAGAGAAGCACTTATGCTTATGCAAGTTGGGGATATTTATAAAATATACATACCTCAAGAATTGGGATATGGTACAAGAGAAATTGGACCATTTATAAAACCTTGCAGTACTCTAATTTATGAAATTGAGTTATTCAATATTGAGTAAAATTACTAACCTAACATTTTATGCTTATAAAACTTTAGCAAATCAACAACCTCGCTAAAATCTTCACCTTGTACTTTAATATTGGTAAGGCGAGGCAAGTGTTGAGCAAAAAATATTTGATTATTTGCCATTTCAAAAAGGTTGGTAGCAAAAGAATTTGGATAAGGGAAACGTGGATTTATTTCGGTAATTACATCGGCAACTTTCTGAATTAGGGCTTTATAACTCATAAAAAAGCCTTCTGTATTTTCATAATCCACTTTTTTGGTGTGGTACGCCTTCGCCGATTCTGAAATAATAATATGATGCAATTTGGTTTCGTTTACAAAATGTACACTTGGGTTTTCTTTGGTAGCATCTACAAAGTTTTCAATTATAATATCTAACTTTCGGTGCGGATCTTCTATGTTTTTGGTATTGTAATCTATTAAATAAGAAACCCAATTCCAATACCAAACCACCAAATAAAGCAGCAACGAATGTTTATTTTCAAAATATCGATACAATGAGGTTTCGTTTGAACCCATACATTTTGCCAATTTCTTAAAAGTAAATTGTTCAAAACCAACTTCCTCAATTAAATCAATACTATTACTAATTATATCCCTTCCAAGCTTTGTTTGCAAAGGGTCTCTTAACGATAATCCTTGTGGTAAACCTATGTCTGAAATTATAACCATTGTCGCAAAATTAAAAATTCATACTAACTTCTAAACAAATTTCACTTATAAATGTTGTAGTTAGTATTGACAAAATATTAGTATTACTAATATTTTTGCAAAATAAACATATATTTGTGTTACAAAAGTAAATTTTAATGAAAGATTA
>JAHDDA010000156.1:4588-6365 GCA_020629595.1 Chitinophagales bacterium | reverse complement strand
TGGTTTATAATAATGTGTTTTGAGTATTAGGAAATTTATGTTTAAAATAAAATTACTAAAGCCTGTACTTTAACACAAAGTACAGGCTTTTTTTATGCCTTTTACTACCTATTCCAAGCTGTAAATCTGAGAATTAAAAACTATGTTTTTTTCAATCTGTGAAAACAAGAAATTGAATATATAGAACATAAGATCAACTGCAATGCATAAGCAAATTGTTATCAAAATCGTCATATCACTAATTAAAAATTAATCACTAATTAAAATTAAAGAATTATGAGACAATCTATTGAATTTAAAACTACCAACAGTGGTAAAGAACCCGACGGTAGTAACACACTAAATCTAACTCAATGTATGCCCCTTTTAATATGCTTGCTTTTAGCATTACAGCTAATTCCTTCAAGCATAAAAATTAATAACAGTTTTAAGCAAACCAATAATGGCTATAAAATTATTAAAGCGTTCAAACTCTTTGGCTTCAAAGCGAAGAAAACGCAACAAACAGCCCAAATGGCTAGACAAGGAAATGCAACAAATGCACCTTGAAAAAAAACAGATTAAAGAACAAAATATTTTAAAAACCTATAAACCCAAAACTGCCAAAGAATTTAGCTTAGTGCTTTTAGCAGCCTATGAAAACAAAGCTGAACAATTTGGCAAAACAAAAGAATATCAACTATTTAACAGAGTATTTACAAAGTTTGAAGATGAGAAAGTAAAGCAATGCAAACAACAATTATTAGATATTGTACAACATTTAATTAATCAAAACTGTGTTGAATTTGTAACTAACCCAGATTATTTGAATGTACTATTTTTTGTTGTTCAGTTTGCCAATGAATTTGTAAACAACCCTATTGTATGGAAACGTAAAAGCCATAATGTACATAAGCAATTGAGTAATTTTTTACGCCATTGCTTTGCCAAATATAGCTTACCCGTATTATTAGATCAGGTTTGGTTTTCGCACAATAAAAACCGAATGTTTACCTATATAGAATTGGGTGCTGGAAAAAATATTAGAAAATGTACACAACCATTTTTTACGTTTACCAAAAAAACGGCACATTACTTTTTACAAGCTCCTCAGCATTTTAGTCTTGAAAAAGCCTTTGTATGGGCAAATCTAAAAAGTTGGGGGCATAGCACTAGATTTCAGAATTTATTTTTACAAATGAATAGTTATTACTATGATTCATTAATTGAAAAAACAGCCTACTGGCAACAATTATGCGCCATTTTAGCAACTAAAGAAGAGCAGTTAAACTTCAAAAAATTCTATGATATTCTTGATTTCGTTACCGATAAAATGAATGATGACGAAACCATTAATTTGAAAGGAAGAACCTTTGATTCTTTATTAAGACTTGCAGAAAAATATAAGAATGAAGAAAAATTAATGGATAAAGGTTTTGGAAAATTCAAATGGCAGGCTTCAAAATTAAAGCTAATAAGCAAGCTATTTGAAGAAGACGAAAAGCTTTATGAATTGGAAATTATAGAATTGTGCAGTGCCAAAGACTTACTTAGAGAAGGCAAAAAAATGAAAAACTGTGTAGCAACTTACACCAGCTATTGTGTAAAAAATGAAAATCGAATTTTCTCAATTCGACAAGAAAACTGGTTTGGACACAAAAAGCGTGTAGCTACCGTAGAAATTGATCCTGAAGAAAAAAGAGTAACTGAAGCAAAAGCACCTTGCAACAATATTGTAAGCGGAACTGTACTTGAATTTTTGAAAGAATGGGCAAGACTAAACGAATATTCAGTTGAT
>JAHDDA010000156.1:0-4488 GCA_020629595.1 Chitinophagales bacterium | reverse complement strand
AAAAAACAATGGCAAGTAAAGCTATAACAGGTAAAGACCTTCGACAAATTGGATTTTCAGAAGGCTTTGTAATAACCAATATAATGCGGGTAATTCAAACGCATTACAAAACAAAATCCAAAAATTATAAAATAGGATTAATGCGACAAGTTTTTAATAATCCAGCAAAATTTGCCGAACACAAACAGTTGGGCATTATTGTAAAAAGTATGGAAGAGTTAGAAAACAAACGCAATCCACAAAAATTAGAGAATGTAAAAAAAGGGGAATATAAAGTTTATGGTCGTTCGGTAATAGATGAAAAAGCCATTCACCAAATGGAACAAGCAATGAAACTACCCGTTTCGGTGGCAGGTGCTTTAATGCCCGATGCTCACGTGGGTTATGGCTTACCAATTGGCGGTGTTTTAGCAACCGAAAATGTTGTAATTCCTTACGGCGTTGGGGTAGATATTGGATGCAGAATGTGTCTTAGTTTGTTCGATCGTCCAGCTTCGGATTTGATAAATGATAGCTATAATTTCAAAACTATTTTGAAAGAAAACACCAAATTTGGCAATAAAGAAGTGTTTAATCGCCCTAGTGTTTTTCCAGTTTTAGAACATTCGGCATTTAAAGAAATTCCGATAATGAAAAAACACCACAATAAAGCATATAGGCAATTAGGTACTTCTGGTGGAGGTAATCATTTTGCCGAATTTGGCGAGATAAATATTACTGATGAAAACAACGAATGGAATTTACCAATTGGTGTTTATTTAGGCTTATTAACACATTCAGGTTCACGTGGAATGGGTGCAGAAATTGCTCTTCATTACACCCGAATTGCTAAAATGAATAGCCGTTTGCCAATTGAAAATCGCAATATGGCTTGGTTAGACTTAAGTTCTGAAGCAGGGCAAATGTATTGGTTGGCAATGAATGTAGCAGGCGATTATGCTTCGGCTTGCCACCATGATATTCATAACCGAATAAGCAAAGCCATTGGTGCAAATGTAGTTGTTCGAGTAGAAAATCATCATAATTTTGCTTGGAAAGAAAAACAAGCTGATGGACGAGAGTTGATTGTTCACCGAAAAGGAGCAACACCAGCAAAAAAAGGGGAATTAGGTATTATTCCAGGAAGTATGCTACACGCAGGTTATATAGTTCGTGGTTTAGGAAATGTAGATTCTCTTAATTCGGCTTCTCATGGTGCTGGACGAGTGTATTCTAGAAAAAAGGCAAAAGCAAGTTTTTCAAAGAAAGATATTCGTAAACAATTGCAAAAAAACGGTATTACCTTAATTGGCGGTGGCGTTGATGAAGCACCAATGGCATACAAAAACATTGACGCAGTTATGAAATACCAAAATAACTTGGTAGAAGTTGTGGGAAAATTTCAACCCAGAATTGTAAGAATGGCAAAAGATGGATAGCACCAATTGAATAAGTCAAATAGAAAAGAAATTTTCATTTGGCTTATTTTTGTAGTAATCAAATTTATCAGAATCTATAAATTCAATTTTCTGAATAAAAAAGGATTTTGATTATGATGTAAAATAAATTATTTTTAACAATGAAAGAAAAATACGTACACGGGTACACAGAAAAAGAACAAGAACGTTTGCATAAACAAGCTAGTATTCTATCGGAAATGACTTATGAAAATTTAGATTTTTCGGGCATACATACATTGCTTGAATTGGGTTGTGGTACTGGAGGGCAAACCGAAATTATTTTACAAAAAGCACCACACATTCAACAAATAACTGCTGTTGATATTTCAAGTGTACAACTGCAAAAAGCCAAACAAAACTTAGCACATTTAGACCATAAAATTAATTTTATACAAGCAAGTGCAACTAATACCAAATTACCAAGCAATTCTTTCGATGCAATATTTATTTGTTGGCTTTTAGAACACGTTCCCAATCCACAAGCAGTTGTAAACGAAGCGTTTAGATTGCTAAAACCCAATGGTAAGATATTCATTACCGAAGTACACAACGAATCTTTAAAAACATTCCCCAAAAAAGAAAATGTGCAGAAATATATGCAAATTTTCAATGATTTTCAATACAATTTAGGAGGCGACCCCAATATTGGAATCAAATTGGGAACGCTAACATACAAAGCTGGTTTCAAAAATATTGAAAAAAGAAGCCTACACCAATTACACGACCATAGCAACAAAAAAGCCAAAGAAATAATCGTAAATTATTTTATGAATTTGTATTTAAGTGCCGCTGATAGTTTGCTTTCTCACAACAAAATAAGCAATACCGATATTGAAGGAATGAAAAGTGAATTTACCGATTTAATTAATGATGAAAATGGCGTTTACTACTACTCACCTATTCAGTTAACGGCGGTTAAATAACATTTTATTTCTTTATCTTTTTTTCGTTGGCTTTAGCAAATGCCTTCCAATCAGCGTATTTTTCACCACCAAACTTGTGCTTATTTTGCGTTTGTAAGTAATGGCAAATTGCTACACCTAAAGCATCGGTAGAATCGTTGTATTTTGGTAAGGTTTCCAACTTTAACATACGCATTACCATAGCCGCCACCTGCTCTTTTGAGGCATTTCCATTACCAGTAATTGATTGTTTTATTTTTTTAGGCGAGTATTCTTTAACAGAAACACCATTGCTCATAGCCGTTGCTATTGCCACTCCTTGGGCTCTTCCTAATTTAAGCATTGATTGTACATTTTTGCCATAAAATGGGGCTTCAACCCCCATTTCATCGGGTTTGTACATTTTTATCATTGCTTCTAAACGTTCGTGAATTTTTTGAAGTTTAGTGTAGGCATCTTCATATTTTTTTAACCAAATAATGCCCATACTTTCTAAGGTTAACTTTTTATTTTCAACCTTAATAAAAGCATAACCCAAAACATTTGTTCCTGGGTCTATTCCTAAAATTCGCTTAACTTTTGGGATTTTTTGCATACTCAAAATTAGGCTTCTTCTCCACAAATTTCAATATACATTTCTTGCAATTCGTCTTCAAATTCAGAAACAATATATTCTGGGTCTGAAACAATAGCTTCATCTGTAGTAATGCCCATTCGTACTTTGCCATTGTAGCTAATTAAACTTACACCCATACCAATTGAACGAGTTTGAGGAATCCAAAACATCATATCTTCTACCTTTAAACCAGCACAATACAAGGGAATTTGTGGACCAGGCACATTACTCACCGAAGCCATAATTTTATCGCCCAAAACTTCCGAAATGTTTTGTTGTATTTCTTTTGGAATAATTCCTCCAATAGCATTTGCTAAATTATAGCTTGCCAATGGTAAAGGCGATTTTTTCATTTCTTCGGAACGAGTTTTTATTATGCTTAAAATTTTTGAATACTCAAATTCTTGAACAGGTAATAAAAGTGGTAACGCCCCTATTTTGTTAGACAATTCCACTTCCATACTCATCATACTTTTTTGGTCGTGTAGGCTTACAGGAATGGCTATTGGAAAATCTTCTCTAATTTTTAGATTGTGGTGTAAAATATGATTACGAAAAGCTCCTGTAAGTGCCGAAAGTAATACTTCATTAATAGTTGCTCCACTTGCTTTTCTTATGGCTTTTACTTGTTTTAAATCGTAGGCTTTAGACCAAGTAACTTTTTTCATTACACTTGGTTTGCCTTTATATAATTTTGCTGCTTCTGGCGTATTGGCAAACATTTTTCCAGCTTCTAAGGTGCTGTTAAAGCCACTTTTAATTTTATCTAAAAAATTATTAGGCTTGTTGGCTACAATATTCTGTGCTTCTTGTAATAAATTATTACCAGCTCCAAGTGCTTCTTCAATACCTTTAAAAGTATCTTCTAAAAAGTTTTTTTCTTTTTTGGGTTGCTCTTTTTTTTCTGTTTTTGGCAAAGGTTCAAGTGATAATTCTGGCGTAAGATGCGTAAGTGAAAAAAGCACTTTTATTAATGAAATTCCATCGCCAATAGAATGGTGTAAACGTGCTAAAAAAGAAGCCTTTTGTGTTACTGGATTTTCAATAATATGCAACTGCCAAAGTGGTTTTGTTTGGTCTAATGGTTGGCTCATTAAATGGCTTATTACCTCTTGCATTGCCGAATTATCGCAAGGAGTAGGCAAACCAATACGATGTAAATGTGCATCAATATTAAACAATTCGTCTTCAACCCAAGTAAGTTGCCCACGTACAATGGCTATTTTTTGTTTAAAACGATTATGACGAAGCAAACGGTCTTCCACAATCATTTTAATATTTTTCATATCTGGAATTTCGTTAAACTCAAGTAAACCTGTTACAGTTACCAAGCCCGTCGATTCTTCCAATTTCCAAATCATAGCATCCATATTGGATAGCTTTTCAGATTTTATTGAGGTATTTGATTGTGGCATTTTAATAAATTAAGTTTCCACAAAAGTAACTTTTTTCGGTTAGTATAAATTAATCTTTTGGAGGAATTGGCGAACCATGTGGATCAATACTTGGTGAGTTGAGCATTTCTTCTAAT
>JAHDDA010000155.1 GCA_020629595.1 Chitinophagales bacterium | reverse complement strand
TCAACATTGGCATTATTTCCTTTAAATCCAATGGTATAACTAATAATCTTAGTCCCACTTGGATCGTTTTCTAACTTATCTAATAATAATTCTGGGCTTAAATTAGGGTCTGAGTTGTTATCAATTCCATCGGTAAAGCTAACCAAACCTTTACTTTCTGCTTCTACGGGTAATAATTGCTCAATTCCTAAATTTATGGCATCATATAATGAAGTAAATTGTCCTTGTGGAATGTTAGCTATATAGCTCTTTATTGCCTCTGGATCGTCATCTATTGGATAAAGATTAACCACGTTTGAAAAATCTATAACACCCAGCTTTGTGTTTGGTATTGAAGTAAAAACTTGATCAACAAACGCTTGTGCGTATTCTTTAATAGTTGCAAAATCTTCTCCTAAAGAATTACTTGCATCTAGAACTAAAAACGCACTCATTTCTTCTACCAATTCATAAAAAACGGTAAATTCAACATCCAATTCCCAATTATTCTCTCTGTATTCGTAGGCATCAATGCTCTGAATTTCGTAGTTATCACCAGCTTCATCAATGATTCTGATATTATCAATTAAAACATCAACAATATTTGGCGGAATATTCTCAGCATCAAAAGTTTTTGAAAAATCAATGACCACTTCAGGAGCAGATAAATTTTCATCGAATTCAACTTGTGGATTATTTCCTGTTGGATTCCAATAATCTAAATACAATTCAAACTCTTGGTAAGGATTATCTGGATCTCCTCCTCTTCCAGAATCATCATCTTTACATGATTGAACAGAAAAAGCAAAAATTGAAAGGGCAACAAAAAGTAAAACTTTGTTAAGTATGAAAAACTTGGCTCTTAGCATATTTTTATATATTTACTTTGGGAATAACGAAATACAAAAATGGTTTATTTTACGAAATGAAAAAAATCAGTATTTCTACTTTTTACCAACAATTTAGTTAACATTTACAAAATGAAAGCAGCAAGTTTAAGTAATATAAAACGTGAGTTAAAAGAAAAAACGCATAGCGAATTATTGGAATATTGCCTTTCTTTGGCAAGATTTAAGAAGGAAAATAAAGAATTATTGACCTACATAATTTTTGAAAAAGACAACGAACAAGGCTTTGTTGACTTAATAAAAGAAGATATTGATGAGGCTATTTCTTCAATTGCCTCTTACTCACCATATATGATTAAAAAACAGCTAAGAAAAATTTTGAAAGAAATAAAAAAGAATATTCGATTTTCAAAAAATAAAGAAACCGAAGTTCAATTATTGCTTCATTTTATTAAAAGTTTAAAACAATTACCTCATCCTCACAAAATTGGGACGAATATCAAAACGGGAGAAAAAATTTATATCCCATTTATGAAATATGAAACTTCAA
Organism: Chitinophagales bacterium; assembly: GCA_020629595.1. Taxonomy (GTDB): domain Bacteria; phylum Bacteroidota; class Bacteroidia; order Chitinophagales; family UBA2359; genus JAHDDA01. The sequence goes on along the minus strand of JAHDDA010000155.1, from coordinate 5,008 downwards.
TTAGTAATATGTTTGGTCAGCAAGTAAAAATGATTAGAAAGGCTATTGATAAATTAGAAGAAGATTTACAGTTTGACTATACACAATTATTAAACGAAATTTTGGATTAACACTTAACTTTTTAAAACAAAGTATTTTTAAAATGAATGTACTCAACATACAAAATCTATCGAAAAACTACGGTAAAGTTCAAGCATTAAATAAGTTGAATTTACAAATAAATGCAGGACAAGTTTATGGGATTTTAGGTCCTAACGGAAGTGGAAAAACAACAACATTAGCAATTATTTTAGGAATCTTAAAGAAAACATCGGGCAGTTTTGAATGGTTTGAGGGAAAATACAAGAATCCAAACAAGAAAATTGGAGCAATATTGGAAACACCCAATTTTTACCCCTACAAAAATGCCGACCAAAACCTTGAAATTGTAAAACATATAAAAGGTAGCAACGAAAAAAACTTTGATGAATATCTTGAATTAGTTGACTTAAAGGATAGAAGAAAATCAGATTTCAAACAATATTCTTTGGGAATGAAACAAAGATTGGCAATTGCCGCTACACTTATTGGAAATCCTGAAGTAATTATTTTTGATGAACCTACAAACGGACTCGATCCACAAGGAATTGCAGAAGTTAGAAAAATACTACACAATGTTGCTTCTAGTGGAAAAACAATACTTTTAGCAAGCCACATTTTAGATGAGGTTGAAAAAATTTGTGACCACTTAGCTATAATAAAAAAGGGAAAATTGCTTGGTGCAGGCTCTGTAAATGATATTTTAAGCAATGATATTACGCTTGAAATAGGTGCTATTAATATGGAAAATCTTAAACATTTTTTAAATAATTTCAGCGGAATTTCGGATATTAAAGCATTTAATAATTTTTATCGTTGCTCGTTAGATGATACCATTAAAATAGAGGATTTTTCAAAAACTGCTTTTGAAAATGGAATTATAATTACGCATTTAAACTCAAGAAAACAACGCTTAGAAGAAGCATTTTTAGAAATAACCAACAACGCATAAACAATTAATAAACAACATTTTATGGCTACTCATTTAATTAAATTAGAGTTTTTAAAATTCAAGAATCATAAAACAATATTATTATTTTTAGGAATGTATATTGTAGCTTTATCATTGCCAATTTTTATTGGGGGAGATTCTGAAATCACTTCAGCTGCCAATCAATATACAATGGATTATTTTTTAGGTTTCCCTAATATTTGGAAATGGTATGGCTATTATTTTTCTTGGATTACATTTTTCTTTCTTGGCTTCATAACCCTTACAACCGTAAGCTCTGAGTTTAAAAACAAAACACTAAGACAAAGTATAATTATCGGTCTTACGAGAACAGATTATTTTATTGCCAAGCTTTCGCAATCAAAAATATTGAGTTTTCTTTCTATAATTTTGTTTTCAATTATTGCCATTTTTATAGGAATTAAGAACTCTACTTATGCTACATTTTTTGAAAATTTACCTGACTTAACAATTTTAACTAAAGGCTTTTTATTGTGTATGGCTTACTGTGGTTTTGCTTTATTGGTTGCCCTAATTTTTAGAAACAATAGTTTAAGTGTTTTCTTTTATGTTTGCTATATTTTTTTTATTGAAAGTATTATTCGCAACAGTTTAAATTATTACTTAAATACAGATATTCTAAACTATTTACCAATGAATGTTATTAGTAACCTTTTTCCAATGCCAGTTTATAACATAATTGAAAATACAACAGGTACAAGTTTAATGAGTATTGATATATCTGAAAATGGTTTATTGGCATTAGCTTTTACTTATATTCTTGTTTTTTTCGGACTTGCATATTTAGTTTTAATCAAGAGAGACATTTAACAATTTTCACCTTTGTAGCATATCAACTTATAATTTATTGAAGGTATATAACATAAATCAATTCCTTGAATTTTACTATTTATTTACTTTGTTTTGAAACTAAACTTTATACATCTATGACACTAAAAAAATCTCACTTTTGTTCTATATTTATTTTTGTAATTATAATGAGTTCGTGTGCAAAAACAGCACATTTAAGAAATATTCCCACTTCCAAATTTGCATATTCAGATTCAACAAAAAAAGTTGATTATTCTAATCTCAATAATTGGGCTGCTCATCCTAATAAGGAAGATACAGCCGATTTAGTACCAAATGAAGCAACTTTAGCCGACCAATCAAATTTACCTATTGATGTATTTTTTATTCACCCTACAACTTATTGGAACGACAAGGAATTTACAGATTGGAATGCACCTATAAATTCAGAAAAACTAAACAAAAAAACTGATGAAACAACCATAAAATATCAAGCAAGTATTTTTAATAAGGTTGGGCGTGTTTTTGCTCCTCGTTATCGCCAAGCTCACGTTCACGTATATTTTACAAAAGATACTGTAAGTAAAAAACAAGCCTTAAATTTTGCTTACAAAGATGTTGAAGATGCTTTTGAATATTATCTTAAAAATTACAACAATGGACGACCTTTTATAATTGCCTCGCACAGCCAAGGTACTGACCACGCTGGTCCGTTAATGAAAAAATTTATAGATGGAAAGCCACTACAAAAGCAAATGATAGCCGCTTATGTTGTTGGTTTACCAGTTCCAGTTAATTATTTTGAACATATAAAACCTTGTGATAATGCCGAAGAAACTGAATGTATGGTTTCGTGGAGAACGTTTAAAAAAGGCTCAACACCCCAAGCAAGATGGAATGTTGATTACCAAGCATTAAACACCAATCCTTTGAGCTGGGAAATAGATGGAAAATTTGCCGATAAAAGTTTAAATAAAGGTGGCATTATGAAAAACTTCAATAAAAAATTACCTAACTTAGTTGATGCACAGGCTTATGATAATTTTTTATGGACAAGCAAACCTAAGTTTCCATTCAGTTTTCTTCTAAGAGAAAACAATTATCACATAATAGATTTTAATTTATTTTATTACAATATTCAAGAAAATGCGCAATTAAGAACTAAAAAATATTTTGAAAATCAAATCAAATAAACCTCGAACCAATGTCAATTCAGTCTTATAAACAAAATCCCAAACTTGCTAATGATTACGAAGCAATAATAATTGGTTCTGGAATTGGAGGATTAACCCTTGCTGCTTTGTTAGCAAAAGAAGGTAAAAAAGTATTGGTTTTAGAACGCCATTATACTGCTGGAGGTTTTACCCATATTTTTAAACGTAGAGGTTACGAATGGGATGTTGGTATTCATTACATTGGCGAAATGCAACGCAAAAATTCTGTTTTAAGAAAACTATTTGATTACATAAGTGATAATAATTTGGAATGGGCTGATATGGGTGATGTTTATGATATTATTGTAATTGGCGATAAAAAATATGAGTTTACAAAAGGTACACAAAACTTAAAAAAGCAACTAAAAAGCTATTTTCCAGAAGAAGCAGAAGGTATAGAAAAGTATTTTAACTTGATTTTTGAAGCAACTAAACATAGCCAATCTTTTTTTATGGATAAAGCCTTGCCTCCAATTATGAGTAAAATGGCGGGTAGCTTTATGAGAAAAAAATATTTAAAATTTGCCGAACAAACAACATACAGTGTACTTAAATCTTGCACTCAAAATGAAGAATTAATAAAAGTGTTAACTGGTCAGTATGGAGATTATGGCTTACCTCCAAAACAAAGTAGCTTTGCAATGCACTGTGCTGTTGTAAGACATTACTTATCGGGTGGAAGTTTTCCTGTTGGTGGTAGCGGAGAAATTTTAAAAACCATTGCACCAGTAATTGCAAAAGCTGGTGGAACAATTTTAACAAATGCTGAAGTTGATGAAGTTTTAATTGAAAACAACAAAGCAGTTGGCGTAAAAATGAAAGATGGTAAAACTATAAACGCACCAAAAACTATAAGTTCAGCTGGCTACATAAACACCATAAAATATTTATTGCCCAATGCAATAAGCAACAAATACAAGTTAAAAGAAAATCTTAGCAAATTAAAACATTCTGCCGCACATTTGGGTTTATATATTGGTTTAAACGGAACGCCAAGTGAACTTAATTTACCCAAACACAATCTTTGGATTTACCCAGATGATGCAGACCACGATACCTGTGTTACTCGTTTTTTAGAAGATACTAATAATGAATTTCCAGTAGTTTATGTTTCTTTTCCAGCAAGCAAAGACCCTAAATGGAACGAACGCTACCCCAACAAAAGCACAATTGATATTATTACAATAATTCCTTATAAAACTTTTGAAAAATGGAAAGATGAACGCTGGATGAAGCGAGGCGATGAATACGAAAACCTAAAAGAACACTTTGCTCAACGCTTACTTAAAGTTTTGTTCAAACATATACCAAACTTGGAAAAGCATATTGATTGCTATGAGTTGTCAACGCCTTTAAGCACACAGCATTTTGTAAACTACGAAAAAGGAGAAATTTATGGTATTGATCACTCTCCTTCACGTTTTAAACAAAACTATTTACGACCACATACGCCTATAAAAAACTTTTATTTAACAGGACAAGATGTTGTAACAGCAGGAATTGGCGGAGCAATGTTTGGGGGCGTTTTAACCTTTTCTGCAATGACCAAAAAAAATATATTACCTAAAGTAATGAAATCATAAACTATGTACGAAGTTAATCTTACACACAATACTGAAAAAGGAATTTTTGAAAGCATAAATAATACAAATCATTTAATAAATGTAAATGCTGGCACTTCTGAAGATAAAAAAGGATTTAGCCCAGTTGAACTTTTATTGGTAGCATTGGGTGGCTGTATGGGTATTGATGTTTTACATATTACCCAAAAACAACGAATAGTTTTAGACGACTTACTTATAAAAGTTTCTGGTGAAAGAGATTATGAAAAAACACCTGCAACTTTTAAAACAATGCACATACATTTAACTTTTAAAGGCAATAATTTGAAAGAAAAAAGCCTAGAAAGAGCTATAAATTTATCGTATGAAAAATATTGTACTGTTTCGGCTAT
>JAHDDA010000154.1 GCA_020629595.1 Chitinophagales bacterium | reverse complement strand
TTGTTTAACTATTCTCCATTTCCTCTAATTCAAAAGCTACGGTTTCCCATTCTTCTTCTATGACTTCTAGTTGGGTTTTAAGCGTTTGGTATGCTGCCATTTTTTTATCAGCTTCAGCCTGGTCGTTGTAAAAATCTGGATTACTCATCTCTGTTTCAAAGTTCGCTTTTTGTGTTTCTAAGTCTTCCATATTTTTTTCAATCTTATTGAGCTTGTTTTTTAGTTTTTTAATTGCCTTATCGTGTTCTCGTTGTTCTTGCGAAGTGCGAGTTGTCTTATTAGGTAAGTTGTCTGACATAGCAACTGTGTTTTCTGAATAAGTTTTTCTTAAATTAGGCAAATCACCTGCTTCTTTCTTTAAATCTAAATCATCTAAAGAATCGAGTTTACGTTTTTCTAAGAAATCATCAATATCGCCAAAATAAGATTTTATTTTTCGGTTTCTAAATTCGTAAACTTTATCGGTTAAGCCTTTTAAAAATGCTCTATCGTGTGAAACAATAATTACTGTTCCTTCAAAATTTTTGATGGCTTGTTGCAATATTTCTTTTGAACGAATATCGAGGTGGTTCGTAGGCTCATCTAGGATAAGTAAATTTACAGGGTCGAGCAATAATTTAGCAATAGCTAAACGAGATTTTTCGCCTCCAGAAAGCACACTTACTTTTTTATCGGCATCTTCGCCACTAAATAAAAACGAACCTAATAAATTACGTACTTTTAAACGCATTTCGCCACTTGCCACATCATCTATTGTTTCAAAAACAGTTTTCTTTGGGTCTAAACTTTCAGCTTGATGCTGCTCATAATAACCAATGCTCACGTTATGCCCCAATTCGCAATTTCCTTTGGTTAAAGCTAATTTTTCGCCAATAATTTTTGAAAGCGTAGATTTTCCTTCGCCATTTTTTCCTACAAAAGCTATTTTTTCACCTCTTTCAACTTCTAAATCAATGCCATTTAAAACGTGTAGTTGGTCGTAGTATTTATGCAAAGCCTCAGTTTTTACTACTATTTTACCAGAACGTGGAGCAGGTGGAAATCTAAAATTAATTTTTGCTGTTTCAACATCATCAATTTCAATTTCTTCAACTCTTTCCAATTTTTTGATTAAGGTTTGAGCAAATTTTGCTTTGTTTTTCTTAGCTCTAAATTTATTTATTAAAGTTTCGGTATGTTCTACAAATTTTTCTTGTTTCTTTTTCTCCGAAATCTGTTTTTGTCGGCGTTTTTCTCTCAATTCTAAAAACATTGAATAGGCAACTGGGTAATCATATAACTTTCCGTTTACCAACTCAATAGTTCGGTTTGAAACAGTATCTAAAAAACGTTGATCGTGCGAAATCAATAAAATGCCCCCATGATAGCGTTTCAAAAAGTTTTCTAGCCAAATAATAGATTCAATATCAAGGTGGTTTGTTGGCTCATCTAGCAAAATATAATCGGGTTGAGCCAGTAGAATTTTTGCCAATTCAACACGCATTTGCCAACCTCCACTAAAAGTGTTCATTGGTCTTTCAAATTGTCCGTTTTCAAAACCTAAACCCTTCAATATTTTTTCGGCTTCTGCACGCATATTGCCAGCACCTAAATATTGCAATCGTTCTTGCACCGAAGAAAAATTATTGAGCAATTGGGCATAACTTTCGCTTTCATAATCGGTTCGGGTTTCTAACTCTTTGGTCAACTTATCAAAGCGTTCTTTAAGTTTATTTATTTCCGAAAAAGCCTGCGAAGTTTCATCTATTACTGTACGTGTTGAAGTGCTTTGTAAATCTTGTGGCAAATAGCCAAAAGTAGTGCCATTGGGCATAGCAATATTGCCTTCGTCTGGCGAAATTAAATCCATTATAATTTTGAGCATTGTAGATTTTCCTGCTCCATTTTTTCCAACCAAACCAATGCGGTCTTTTGTTTTTACCACAAAGTTTAGTTTGTCAAAAAGTGTACGACCACCGTATTGTATCGAAAGGTTTTCAACCGAAATCATATTGCAAATTTACTTCAGTTACGGTATAGGTTTCACCAGATTTAAAAAAAAGGGGAAAAACAGTTAAGCTCAGATAATTTTATCTTGTTTGGGGCTTTAAAAATAATACACAATGTATTTTGGCTTTTTTGGGCTAATTTTACGTTTTTTTGCCCATTAAATTTATTTTGAAATACAATTTTAATTTAGACTATATGAAATTTGGAACTAAGGTTATTCACGCGGGCTACAACCCACATGATGATAAAAAAAGTGGAGCAGTTATGCCACCTATTTATCAAACATCTACATATATACAAAAAGCACCAAACGACCACTTAGGCTACGAATATGCTCGCACACAAAATCCTACTCGTGATATTTTACAGGCAAATTTAGCTGCTTTAGAAGGAGCTAAGCACGCTGTTTGTTTTGGTAGTGGAATGGCAGCTGTAGATGCTATTATAAAGTTATTAAAACCAGGTGATGAAATTATTTCAACCAATGATTTATATGGTGGAACATATAGAACTTTTAGAAGAATATTTGAAAAATATGGGTTAAAGTTTCATTTTATAGATTTAAAAGAAGCTAAAAATATAACACAACACTTTAATCAAAATACTAAAATGGTTTGGATTGAAACACCTACCAATCCAATGTTGAATATTATTGATATTGAGGCTGTTGCTACTTTAGCTAAGAACTATTCAAAAGATATAAAAGTGGTAGTTGATAACACTTTTGCTACTCCTTACTTACAACAACCAATGAGTTTAGGGGCTGATATTGTAATTCATTCTGCTACAAAATATTTAGGTGGACATTCGGATGTAATTCATGGTGTAGCCATTTGCAATGATGATTCAATTGAAGAAGATTTACGTTTTATCCAAAATGGAACAGGAGCTGTTCCCGGTCCACAAGACTGTTTTTTGGTGCTTAGAGGCATAAAAACATTGAATGTTCGTATGCAACAACATTGTAAAAACGGAGAGGCTATTGCACGTTTTCTAAAAGATCATCCAAAGGTAGATAAGGTTCATTGGCCCGGCTTTGAAAGTCACTTTAACCACGAAATTGCCAAAAAACAAATGAAAAATTTTGGTGGTATGGTATCTTTTTCTATGAAAAATGATTCAATGGAAGCAGGCGTAAAATTGCTATCGAATACACATTATTTTTTATTAGCTGAATCTTTAGGTGGTGTAGAGTCTTTGATTGGACATCCTGCTACAATGACACACGCCTCAATTCCTAAAGAAGAAAGAGAAAAAACAGGTGTTACCGATTCATTAATAAGATTAAGCGTAGGTATTGAAGATGCTGAAGATTTAATAGCAGATTTAGACCAAGCATTGAGTAAAATATAATTTAGCTTAATCCAAGTTGCGATGTACGAAAGTATATTTTTTAAACATACCATTTTTTTGTAGTGATGGCGATTTATCGCATCACTGGACACGATAAATCGCTGTCCGTACAAATACACCGCAACTTGAGTTAGCTTAATAGACCATAATTTGATAGTAAGACAGTTTACTATCAAATTTTCATAAAATTGTTGGTTAAAGTTTGAAATAGAGCATAAATTATAACATATAGACTGTAGTTTTTGGTCAATTTACTCATATTTTACAGTAATGTAGCTAATGTTATATCTTTGCAATGCCTTAAAAGAAGTATAAATATCCATTTCCTGATGAATAATCACAAGCGCATTGCCATTTTAGATTTAGGAACAAATACCTTTCATTTACTAATTTGTGAGTTGAGGGCTAGTATTCAAACTAAGCAACAAAATGTAATTGTTTTCAAGAAAAAACAATATGTAAAGCTGGCATCTGGTGGAATTGATTATATTGAAGAAGCTGCTTGGAAAAGAGGAATGGAAACTTTATTCCACTTTAAAACCATTATTGATGCTTACGAGGTACAAGAAATTTACGCTTTTGGAACTGCGGGCTTACGAACAGCACAAAATGGAAACAGATTTATTGAAACAGTAGGCGAAAATGTAGGTATAAATATTTCACTAATTGATGGCGAAAAAGAAGCTGAATTAATTTGTAGAGGCGTAAGGCAGGCAGTTAATTTGGGCAGTAACAAAGTATTAATTATGGATATTGGTGGTGGTAGTGTTGAGTTTATTATTGCCGATAATGAAAATCTATATTGGAAAAAAAGTTTTCCTATTGGTGCGGCGGTGCTTAAAAATGCCTTTCACAAAAAAGAGCCTTTTGGAGTTGAAGGTGTATTGTTGCTTCGTCAGTTTTTTGATGCTGAACTTTACCCCGTTAGAGATATTTTAAAAGTACATAAATGCAAAACCCTAATAGGGGCATCTGGCACTTTTGATAGTATAGTAGATATGCAACTGGCTCAAGAAAATAAAACACGTGCAGTTACCCAAAAAGATGCTCATCTTATAAATATTGAATATTTTAACCAACTAACTGCTTACCTAATAAAGTGTAATCTTCAGAAAAGACTTAAAATTCCTGGAATGATTTCGGAAAGAGCAGAAATGATAGTTGTAGCCTGTGTGTTGATTGATTATGTTATTAAAGAATTTGATATAAATAATATTATTCAATCAGAATTTGCTATGAAACAAGGTATTTTGTGGGAAGTGCTTTATGGAGAAAGTTAATGCTACTGTTAAACGGTTTAAATTATAAATGGTCAGAATTTTGTTATTGCTTTTGCTCAACCTCTTTCTATGATATTAAATTTGAAAAATATATCCTTAAATTCTATTATTTTCTTATTATTCACTTTTTGTATTCAAGAAACAAAAGCACAAAATATTGAATGGAACTTAGCAAAGGATAAAAATGGAATTAAAGTTTATACACGTAAATTACCAAATGCCAATTTCAAAGATTATAGAGTAGAAGCTGCTTTTAATACAACAGCCGATAATTTTTTGTCTTTCCTTTTAGATTTTGAAAATTACAAAAATTGGTTTGCTAACACAGAAGAATGTTACTTAATAGAAAAAAAATCGGAAACCGAATTAATTCAATATTTTGAAGCCCACGCACCTTGGCCCGTTAGCAATAGAGAGTGTGCCACAAAATTTGACATAAAACGTTTAGACAATGGTAATATTCGCATAAATTTAAGTTTAGCTAATGAGTATTTACAAACAAACAATGGAGTTGTAAGAATAACCAACTTTAGTGGATTTTGGGAAATTACAAAAATTAGCGAAAATAAAATTAGTGTTGTGCAACAGATAGCTTCAGATCCCGGAGGAGCTATTCCTGCATGGTTGGCAAATGCGGTGGTAGTAGATACACCCTATGAGTCATTCAATAATCTAAAAAAGGTGTTTTAAGAAAGATTAACACACATTAAAGCAGTTTAACCAAGTAAAAGTAGCCGAAAAATTGTATTTTCCAAATAAGTGAGCTAAATTTTTTGTAAATTTGCACCACTTTTTTGGAACTAACATAGAATTTTTTGATTCTCTGCAATTTTTCCTTCCTGTAAATTTATGAGTTTACATTTCCTTAGACTGTTCAACCTAAAATATATACATGAGTAAAAAGCGCATATTATTTGTAACACAAGAGTTAAACCCTTACTTAGTTGAAAAAGCTATAGGCGATCTTGTGTTAGAATTGGCAAAACATACAAATGGTAAAGAATTTGAAGTACGCTTATTAATGCCTCGTTTTGGATGTATAAATGAACGCCGCCACAAGCTACATGAGGTAGTTCGTTTATCTGGAATTAATATTATTATTGATGATGATGATTATCCGTTAATAATCAAAGTTGCCTCCTTACCTGGTGGTGCTCGTATGCAAGTTTATTTCTTGGATAACGATGATTTCTTCCGTAGAAAATACACCTTTAGAAACGCAGACGGCGAAATGTACGATGATAATGCTGAAAGAATGGTGTTTCAATGTAAGGGTGTGTTAGAAACCGTTAAAAAATTCGGCTGGTCTCCTGATTTAATTCACTGCCACGGTTGGATGACAAGTCTTGTACCTTTAATGGTAAAAACGGCGTATAAAAACGATCCAATTTTTGCCGATAGTAAAGTAGTTTATTCCGTTTATGATCAAGATTTTGAAGGTGTAGTAGAAAGCGATTTTGAAGATAAAGCCTTAGTAAATCGTGTAAGCGAAGAAGATTTAGAAGTATTTGGTGATGCCTCTAATATAAATTTAGACTTAGGTGCTATTCACTATGCCGACGCTGTAGTAAAAGCAGGAGCAGAAATTCCTGAAGACATTATTAAAGCATTAGAAAATAATTTAGAAAAACCACAATTAACGGCTAATATTGAAGAAACCACAAGTTTAGACTGTTATACCGATTTTTATCGTATGTTACTTAGCGAAGAAGAAGAAATAGAAGAAATTGTTGAATCGGAAGAGGCTAAAGGCTAAATTGTTTTTGAAAGAAAAACTAATCATAAACCCTGTCAGTTGAAATGGCAGGGTTTTTTTATTGAAAAATGAAAAACCACCTCCTTTGGTGGTGGTTATGTCCATTAGC
>JAHDDA010000153.1:3692-6578 GCA_020629595.1 Chitinophagales bacterium | reverse complement strand
TTTTCGTTAAATAAATTATCGGTTTGGCTTATTCTAAATTGGCGTTTGTCGTTTTTAATGGCTAAGTATTGTACCGTTTTTGAAATTAATTCATCTACGGTTTCAAAATTGTTATCTTTTGTAAAATCCAACATTCTCCATTTCCAAATTCCTTCGCCACAAAATACGGCTGTTTTGTAATTGCCTGCTTGTTCAAATGCTAAAAGCGGATAATTGGTTTCTACCGAACCAACTTTTTGGTTTATTAAAACCTGTGCTGTTCCACTTGCTTTCCATTCGGCAAAAGGCGAATCGAGTGGGGGAAGTGCTTGCATATCTTGTGTTAATGTGGCATCGTAGGTAAATAGGTTGAAGTTTCCGTTTACCAATGCCTTGCTTTTGTTTACCGAATTGCCAAAACCTGCCGCCGAAATTACATTTTGTACATTATTTAATGCTCCAAGATCGGTGCCTTGTGTTACAATATACCAAGCTGGTACTTGATTGGCTTTTAACTTTGCCGCCAAATCTGCCACTGAACGGTTTTTGGCTGGCAAGCCATGTAAAATAAATAAATCTTGATTGGCAATTGAGTTATTAAATTCTGTAATGTATTCAATTTTTACTTCATAATTTCTTCCGTTTTCAATTGCTTGTTTTATTGCTGTTAAATCTGGGTGTGGTACTGCCGCCAAAATGGTAATTTTTTGTTTTCCTTCTATAACATCTATATAAATGCTTTTGTAATTGTTTTCGGTGGTTTGTTCATCTTTTACGCCCGAAAGACTAATGGTATAAGTTTGTAAGCCTTTTCCGCTTGGTTTTAAAACTACTTCTTGTGAACTAAAAAATTTGTCTTTATCAATTTTTATGGTTTTACTCGAAACCTTGTTTTTTGTTCCTTTTCCTGCATAAACATTTAAAACGGTATTTTCTCCTTTGGCGTTTATTGCCGAAACATCTATACGAATGGTTGTTTTATCGCCATCATAAGCAATGCGGTTGTGTAATACCTGGTTAATTTTTACATCTTTTTTGGCTGTGGTATCGCCTAAAGCTACGGTATAAATGGGTACATCTAATTGAAAATTGCTATAAACTGGGTTTACGCCTTCATTATAAATTCCATCGGTTGCCAAAATTACAGCTCCTACATTCTGATAACTATAACGATCATACAAATCGTTCATCATTCCCGAAAGATTGGTTACTTTACCTGAGTAATCGGGTTGTTTTGTTTCTTGAATTTTAGAATCGAAGGTAAATTGTTGAATTTCGTATTCTTCGGCTAAGTTTTGTGTTAATTGCTCAATATTACCTTGCAAAACTGTCGAATCGTTTCCTTCGGCTGCTTGTATTGATTGCGAATTGTCTTGTGCAATTAATATGTATGGTTTTTGAACTTCGGTAAATCGCTGTTTGGTTAAGGGCGATAATAATAATAGTGCAATGCCTGTTGCAGTTAAAAATCTAAATGGAAATAACAACCAGTTTAAATTTTTACGCCAATCATTTTCTTCTTTAAAAGTTTTATCTTTAAAATACAAGGCAGTTGCAAATAGCAAGCCCAGTAAAACGCACAAACCTATGTACCATAAAGGATAATCGAGTGTTATATTCATTTGATGTTTTGTCTGTAAATAAGTAAATAGTTTATGGTCCATAGTCCACTAAATTTTCTTTGTGGACTGTGGACTATTACCTATCAACTATTTTTATTTTTCCTTTCTACAAATTTCTTGCAAGTTTATTACATTAGCATCTTTTCTTTAATGGTTATAATATTTTTTTTACTAAAAACCCTCAAGGAATTGAATTTCCTTGAGGGTTTAATATTTTTTAACTCGAAATTTTAATATTTCAACTTTCATTCTCCATTGTGGAAAACTCTGTTGATATGTGGATTACCTGTTTTGACTTTCATTAATATATACTATTACTCTTTCTGCTTTATACACTTTATTGTTCCATAAATAGCCAGTTTTTATGCTCGAATGTATTTTACCTCCAAGTCTTTCTTTTGCATCTACTGTTTTTGTAAATTCAATTTTATGAATATCAGGATTATAATCATCTCCAATTTTTGAAGAAATTGGTATAATATCAAAACGTTTAAGCATTTTATTAATGTCTTTGTCAATTTTGAAGTAATTAATAGCAATTTTTTCTAATAGCTTCACTTTTAGGTTTTCTTCAGTTTTATAATTTTCTACTAGAAGTAATTGTTTGTACCATTCATTTTTTTCATATTGAAGCGAACATACAAATTCAATAATATCATTTATTAAAGGTTCCATTGCTTTTTTAAGCAACTCTCCTCTAAAAGAATACGCTAATTCGTGCAATTGTCTTATTTGCTCATTTTTTGAAACATCAATTTTAAGTTTATCGTCAAACTGTTCCGATAAGTTATCCATTTTAGTTTCTAAACGGTGCATATACTCAATTAAATAGTTTTTTTGAGAATATTCTGCATTTACTTTTGCAGCTAAATTTCGTTTTATCATAACTTGGCATTTGTCTTTTCAACAGTGTTGAAAAGTAGTGTTAACAACTCACAGAAGTACCGAAAATATGGCTATTCAAACAACAATTACTTGCGTAAATAAATCTTGTAAAAGCGAAAATATTGTTCGCTTTGGTAAACAGCTAAATGGCACACAACGCTACCAATGCAAGGACTGTTCCAAAACTTTTAGTTTGAACACCAGAAAGACTTTTGATGCTGATTTTAGATTAATGGTGGTAAATGTTCACCTTACAACAGGCAAAAGTTATCGTGAGATTGGGCAAATCTTTAATATTTCGCATCAAAGCGTTAAAAACTGGGTAGAATCTCATAATACTGATAAAACGGCTTAAAACGGCTTATTTTAGGTCAAAACCCCATTTCAACACAATTTTACA
>JAHDDA010000153.1:0-3592 GCA_020629595.1 Chitinophagales bacterium | reverse complement strand
ATTAATATTATAAAATAAAAAAATCATCTTTCATTATTAGTGTTGTTGATAAGTGGTAAAAGATTTTTTGATTTTATTTGGTTTTTTCATTTTATACACTTTTCCACTATGTTTTTCACATTCATAATTGATAGAATCTATTTTTTTGCTCTTCGATTTTTTTCCAATTTCATAGTTTTCCATACCCTTATCCACATTTTTTATATTTATTTCTCTTTTGCATTTACTTTATAAGGTATAGGTATAGTTATTTCAATAATAACTATACTGTTTAACTTTAAAATTATAGCTACAATCTTTAGGTATAGTTATTTAAGTAATTAATTAACCAATTACTTAATACGATGTTGTAATGTGGAAAAGTGTGTGGATTTGTGGAATATATTGTTTAGGTTTACCTAAAGTTGGGTTTTGTTCTGTTTTTCCACTTTTATTCATTTATTCTTATTTCTTCTTCTGTGTATTTAATTTCAAAATATTTTAATAAAATTTGTGTGTATAAGTGTTAGTATTTACTTAATAACTGTATCAATATTCACTATCCATTCAAATAATTAATTCTCAGAGCCTTTAAATTGTTAGTTTCGTTGAAAACTGTTAATAAGTGTGCATAAAACTGTAGATTAATGCGTATTGATAATCAATATCTTATATATTCATTTTACTATAAATTGTTTTGTTTGTAGTATCCATTTTTTTCAATTTCTTCAATTAACTCTCTACGGACTAAATAACGAATTGATTGATTTTTATCAATTTTTGCTCTAATATCAGTTCCAGACACCTCAATTTCTGGTGAATCGAGGATTTTAATGTTTTTATGTATAATTAAATTTGAATATGATTTTTTTATTTTTCTTTTATAAACATATATGTTAAAATTATTTATGATTTCCTTGTAGTTTTTCCATTTATCAAAAACCACATAATTATCAAACCCAATGATTAAACTAAAATCAATTTCATTTTTATATTTTTCTGAAATAAGGTTTAAAGTATTGAAAGTATAATTAGGTTGGGGTAGGGCAAACTCAAAATCCGAAGCTCGAAATTTTGGATTATCAGCAATGGCTAATTCTACTAATTTTAATCGAATATTTTCGTTTAATAAATTTTTTTTCAATTTGAATGGATTCTGAGGAGTTACCATAAACCAAACTTCTTCCAAATTTGAAAGTGTGATAATTTGTTCGGCAACTATTAAATGCCCAATGTGTATTGGATTGAATGATCCAGAAAATATGCCTACTTGTTTTTTCATATTTTATCGAGTTTCAAAGAAATTAATAGCAAACTATTCTTTTAATTTTTGTGATTCTTTTCTTAGAATCAGATATCATTGAAATATTATTTTTTAGACTTTGTCTTATTTTCAATTCAAAACAATATTTTCTAATAATTAAAAAAAAGATATAAAAATCCTATGCCAAAAAATGCTCGTTTTTTAGCTTTTTAAAATTTTCTAATTTGTACGATTATGGTTTTATATTAAGATTTTCTTGGCTTAAAATCTTATTTGAATGACCAATTTTCTGTAAAATTCTAACAAAAAAATGATAAAAACAAGGGGTTTTCCACAAAGTTTTGAGGTTTTTCCACAATTTTTTTGGTCAAAAAATTCGATAATAAAGTTTAATTTTGTGGCTCAATTTTCAATTTTATGTTCAAAGAATACGATGTAATTGTAGTGGGTGCAGGACACGCTGGTTGCGAAGCTGCAGTAAGTGCCGCCAATATGGGTTCTAAAGTTTTGTTGGTTACAATGAATATGCAAACCATTGGTCAGATGAGTTGTAATCCTGCAATGGGAGGAGTTGCTAAAGGGCAGATTGTTCGTGAAATTGATGCACTTGGTGGATATTCAGGAATTGTTTCAGACCGTTCAATGATTCAATTTAGAATGTTGAATATGTCGAAAGGTCCAGCAATGTGGAGTCCACGAACACAAAACGATAGAATGGTGTTTGCTGCCGAGTGGCGACAAATGTTGGAAGAAACGCCAAATATTGATTTTTGGCAGGAAATGGTAATGGGACTTTTGGTTGAAGATGGTAAGGTTTGTGGTGTGAAAACACAAATTGGCATTGAGATTAAATCGAAAGCAGTTGTTTTAACCAATGGTACTTTCTTAAATGGATTAATTCATATTGGCGAAAAACAGTTTGGTGGTGGTAGAATGGGGGAACGTAATTCTGTTGGAATAACTGCACAACTCTTAGCATTAGGTTTTGAGTCTGGCAGAATGAAAACAGGAACGCCACCAAGAATTGATGGTAGAAGTTTGGATTATTCAAAAATGGAAGTTCAATATGGTGATGAGGATGTTGTTGGCTTTTCGTATTTAACAAATGAGTTTCCTAAAGAGCAACGTCCTTGTCATATAACCTATACAAATCCTACGGTTCACGAAATTTTAAAGTCAGGTTTTGATAAATCTCCAATGTTTAATGGTCGTATTCGTGGGCTTGGTCCTCGATATTGCCCAAGTATTGAAGATAAAATTGATAGATTTGCCGATCGTGATCGCCACCAGCTTTTTGTAGAACCCGAAGGTTGGGATACTTGCGAAATTTATGTGAATGGTTTTTCTTCTTCTTTGCCAGAAGATGTGCAAATGAAAGCAATTAAAATGGTTCCTGGATTTGAAAACTGCAAAATGTTTCGTCCTGGTTATGCTATTGAATATGATTTTTTTCCACCAACACAATTAAAAATTAACTTAGAAACTCATTTGGTTGATAATTTATTTTTTGCGGGACAGATAAATGGAACAACTGGTTATGAAGAAGCTGCTTGCCAAGGCTTAATGGCTGGAATAAATGCTCACTTAAAAATTAATGAAAAAGAACCTTTTGTTTTAAAACGAAACGAAGCCTATATTGGCGTTTTAATAGATGATTTAATAAACAAAGGCACAAACGAACCTTACCGAATGTTTACTTCACGTGCTGAGTTTCGTATTTTATTGAGGCAAGATAATGCCGATTTGCGTTTAACAAAATTAGGTTACGAATTAGGAACAGTTTCAGAGGAACGTTACAATAAAGTTGTAGAAAAAGAAGAGAATACAAAGGCTTTGATAAAGTATTTGAAAAAGAAGAGTTTGCATCCAGAGATTATGAATGAAACTTTACAAGCCAAAAAAACTTCAGTTTTAAAGCAAAAAGTAAAAGCTGATTCAGTTATCACTCGTCCACAAATTAGTTTAAGTGATTTTTTTGCCGATAAAGAAATTGCCGAATATTGTGCTGAATTACCTAAAGAAGTTTTGCAACAATCGGAAATTCAGTTGAAATATGCTGGATATATAGAAAAGGAAAAAGATACCGCCGATAAAATGAATAGATTAGAAGATATAAAGTTGTATGAAACTTTAGATTACGCTAAGATAAAGGCTTTGTCTTCTGAAGCTCGTGAAAAACTATTAAAAGTAAAACCAGAAACGCTTGGTCAGGCAAGTAGAATTAGTGGCGTATCTCCATCTGATATTTCTATTTTAATGGTTTATTTGGGGAGGTAGTATGTGGTTTTAATTAATAGACTTTATCACGATTTTTATGGTACATTTCAATTGTAGTTTCTGTGTAAGGAC
>JAHDDA010000152.1 GCA_020629595.1 Chitinophagales bacterium | reverse complement strand
AAGCTCGTGATGCTAACAATTTAACTTCTGTGGTGGAAACTCAAGCCTGCTTTTTATTAAAAGACGGTACTTTAATGGATATTGATGGTTCTTCAGGAGTAACTTTTGAAACCTTAATTCCTTCAGATGCTTACCGTTTTGCCATTTACCACAAAGGGCATTTAGGCGTTTTATCTGCCAATGACATTGCTACCAATAGTACAACTTTATATGATTTTACAACAAGTGAAGCAATGGCAGAAGGCATTAGGCAAACAAAGGATTTAGGCAATAATATTTTTGCTCTTTTTTCAGGCGATTATGATAACAATGGCATTATAAATAATACAGATTTTAACAATTGGTCAGTAGGTTCAGCTTTTGTAAATCAGTATTTACATTGGGACGCAGATTGTAATGGTGTTATTAATAACTTAGATTTTAATGCCTGGACACTTAATAGAAGCAAGGTTGGCGATACTTCTATTGGTTTATAACCTCTATTTGTGGTTAGTTGTTAGCTGGTAACTCTTCAAATTATTACCTTGTCAGGACTGTAATTAAAGGATTTTTATATTCTACAAAAGTTCGTAAGTTTAAAACCTAATACACTTAAGTACCAACAAACAATTAATTATAAGTTTGAAATGCGCTATTTTTCCGTTCAAATTCGTTGAAAATACGCACTATAGCCCTGCTATGCTTGTGTTTTTCGCCTTTTTGACCAAAAAAATAAATCCATTTCCAAGTTTAAACTAATTATGTGTTGGTACTTATTTTTTTCAAGGTAAACACTATTCATAACACATTTTTTGTAAATTAGCTAAATGAAACACAACGAATTTAGCTGGAAAAATAAGAGAAATGAAGCAATTTTTGCTCAATCTTGGGAAATAGAGACACCCAAAGCCAATTTAGTGATTGTGCATGGAATGGGAGAACACTCAACAAGATATGCTCATTTTGCCAGCTTTTTTGTAGAAAATGGTTTTTCTTGCTACACTTTTGATCACGTAGGACACGGAAAATCGGAAGGGAAAAGAGGACATACCGAAAGTTTGGATGAATTACTTGATGGAATTAAAACTATAATTGACAAAGCCGAAAAGGAAAACCCAGAAATTCCCACATTTCTTTTAGGACATAGTATGGGAGGTAATTTGGTTTTAAATTATGCTATGAGAAGAGAACATAATTTACAAAGTTTAATTGTTTCAGCTCCTTGGTTGCGTTTAGCATTTCAGCCGCCTGCTATAAAATTATCGTTGGCTGGTTTTATGAATAAAATTTACCCTAAGTTTACCGAAAAAAGTAATGTAAAAGGCAAGCAAGTAACAAGAGACGAAACACTTGCCACCGAATATGACAATGACCAACTAAACCATGGAGAAATCACAACTCGCTTTTTTTATAGTATTCACAATGCGGCAAAATGGGTTTTAGATAATCCTGAAAAATTAAGCGTACGTACACTCTTGTTTCATGGAACCGGAGACCAATTAACCGATTATTCGGCAAGTAAAGAACTGGCAGAAAAAGTTGGCGACAACCTTACTTTTAAAACTTACGATGGTTGGTATCACGAGCTTCACAACGAAATTGATAGAGCCGAGCATTACCAATTTGTTTTAGACTGGATAAATGAAAGCCTGTGAGTAAATTCATTTAAAGCAAAGGTAATTTAGCATAGAAAAACCCATTTTCTTCAAAAAATTGAGCTTCTTTTTTAGAAATTAAAGCATAGCGTTGTTGAATATTTGGAATACCAATTCCTGTTGATTGTACATTTTCTTTTCTTAACTGAATATTATTTTCTACTACTATAAAATTATTGTGTTCGTAAATTTTAATATGTAACGGATTAAGTTTAGAAATTTCGTTATGCTTTACTGCATTTTCTATAACCAACTGAAGGCTTAAAGCTATTAATTTGCGTTTTTTTAGGCTTTCCTCTAAGTCAATTTCAACTTTAAGGTTTTCATTAAACCTAAACTTTTGCAAAAACAAATAATCTTTTACCAAAGAGAGTTCTTCTGAAAGTTTTGCCGTTTCATCTTGCCTATTTTCCAATAAATAACGATAAACAGAAGCCAAGGTTAATACAAAATCTTCGGCTTTTTCTTCATCAATATAAATTAAAGAAGCCAAAGTGTTAAGGCAATTGAATAAAAAATGTGGATTTACTTGTGTTTTTAATAACTGATACTGAGCTCTAACATTTGCTTTTTGTTGTTTTTCGGCACGTATTCTATCATCTATATTTCTAAAATTTACTACCAAGCCTTTTACAATAGGATTTTGCATTTGGTTTTGACAAACACATTCAACATAATGATATTTCCCTTTTTTATGTCGGTATCTAAACACAATAATATCAATAGCTTTTGTATTGCTATTGGCAATTTCAATTAGGCGTTTTAAAACTCGTTTTCTATCATCGGGATGAATGCGCTCTTCCCCATTATTGCCCGTAATTTCTTCTGGATGATAACCAAAAATTCGTTCTATTGAAGGAGAAATGTAAGTACAAACAGCATTTTTATCAACTATGGCAAAAACATCTGTGCTATTTTCAATAAGGGTTCTATAAAATCTATCTTTAGTAAAAAGTTCAGCTCTAATTTTTCGCCTATCAAAAGAAACCAAAGCCTGTGCTATCACTTCTGCCATTGAAACAGCAAAAGATTGCTCATCTATATGCCAAGTTCGCAAGTTTTTTTGTTCAATAGCCAAAAAACCAACTACTTTTTCAATATCGGCAATAGGCAAATACATTACCGAATGAATACCTTGTGGATGTAAAATTTCTTTAAAATATTTTCCTAGCGGTGCATAAGGATTATCGGTATTTACCGAAACTATGTTATTGGCTTTTATGGTTTCAAAAAATATTGGATATTCTAATTTTTCAAGCTGAAACGTGCTATCAATTTTGGGTTTTCCGTATTGCGAAATGCACTTTAATCGGGTTTGTCTTTTATTAAATAACCAAACACTTACCCTTTTTACATTTAGTGTTTCTTTTACAATTTTAATGTTTTCCAAAAAAAAGTCGTCATAAATTATATCGTTTTTAGCCTGCAATTTTGCCATTTGCTTCATTGCTTTATTGTGTTGTTCGGCTCTTATTTCGGCTACATCTTCATTGGCTTTTAGGCGTAAATGTTGTGATTTATCTTCAATTTCAAGTAAATATTTTTCGTTATTTATATGGTTTACCTTTATACTTGCCCAAAATAATTCGCCTGTAAAACGTTTTAAAATACATTCAAAATTGGCTGTTTTTTGCTTCGATTTTTCTTGTGTAGCTTTCCAAATATTCCAGTATTGCCCCGAAGCATTACTATCATTTCCTATTATTTTATCAAAAGTTATATTGCGTAAATCTTTTGCACTTTTGAGTTGAAACAATCTCTCCGAAATTTCATTGAACTCAATAATTTTTGAGTTTTCAACTACTAAAATAGCATTCGGAAATTCTTTCCATAAAATGGAGGCTATATCGGAAAAAAAATTGCTCATTGCTATAAAGCTACACAAATTGCATTAATAAAATTTGAAAACAGCCAATTAAAAATCCAATTACTGCTCCAACAATTTCGATAAATCTAAATTCTTTACTAATAATAGAGTTAATTAAATTTTCTAGTTTTTCGCTTGAAAGAGCCGCTACTTTTGTGCGTACAATTGCTTCAATATCTAATTTACTTTCCAATTTATCGAAATAATCATCAATAACACTAGGCGTAACTTTTTCTATCTCACTAAGTAATTCATCTTTTATGCTATTTTTCATTTTTTCCGAAAGAAATCTAGATATAAGAGGAAACTTTTGAGGGAAAGTGTTATTCAAATATTCTTCAATTTTTACTTCAATTGTGCTAAAAATACTATTCATATTTTCGGGAGTATGTAATTTTTGCTTTAAATCTTTAGCCGAAAACAGTTCTTCTACCACCATTTTCCCTAACTTTTCGGCAATAAGTGCCTGTCTTTTCGGAAAAACACCCTGTAATTCAAAAAAATACAAGTTTATAGGCTTACGTGGGTGAAAAAGCATTTTTACAGCTAAAAAATTGGTAAACCAACCTAACAATGCAGCAAAAAAGGGCAATGTGTATATAACCATTCGTTGTTTTTTATACTTTAGACAGCAAGACTACAAGAAAGTGATATCTTGAGCAATTAAGTACCAGAACAAAATTATTCGACACATTTTATGAATACCTATTTTCCCATTCTATTACGTTAAAAATTTTCTCCGTAGCAGTGCTATGCAGAAAATTTTTGCCTTACATGATGAAAAAATAGCTTGATTCAAAAATGACGAATAAATATGATCAAGTACTTACAATTAAATCAAAATCTTAACTTTGCATAAATTTTGAAAATTATTGGTTGCTTATGTTTCTATTTTTTTGAGATTGTTTAAAAAATCGCACTTTCTCATTGTCTAATCAATACAACCACAAAATTGAAAAATTCATTCCATAACTATAAATTCTAAAATGAATAAAATTACAGTTAATCAACAAAAACAGTATGAATTTGAACCTTCGGAAGCAGGTTTAAATTGGGATATGGTTGAAGTGCGTAATGGGCAGTTTCATATTATAAAAAACAATAAATCGTATGTAGCCGAAATTGTAGAATGTGATACCGCAGCAAAAAAAATGACCATTGCTGTAAATGGATATTCGTTTGAGTTAGATATTAAAAGCAGAATGGATATTTTGTTAGAAGAAATGGGAATGAGTGGTTTAAATGAACAAAAAGCTCAGGACTTAAAAGCACCAATGCCAGGTTTGGTTTTAGATATTTTGGTAGAAGAAGGGCAGGTAATTGAGAAAGGAGAAGCTGTTCTTATTTTAGAAGCTATGAAAATGGAAAATGTTTTAAAAGCTGCTGCTTCGGCTAAAGTAACTAGCATTGAAATTGAAAAAGGGCAAGCCGTAGAAAAAGGACAAGTGCTTGTAACTTTTGAGTAATCCAATTTTTTAAATTATTGTGAATTTATTTTCTGTAAGCAATTAGTTGTGTTAAAGCTGCAAATTATCACAAGCAATATTTTATGATGAATTACAGCGTAAATTGTATAATTGAAAATTAATTAAATGTTGTTAGAAAACAAAACAGCCTTAATTACTGGGGCATCAAGAGGAATAGGAAAAGCCATAGCCTTACAAATGGCAAAAGCAGGAGCAAATATTGCCTTTTCTTATCGTTCTTCGGAAGAAAAAGCCAATGCTTTTGTTGATGAATTAACGGTTTTGGGTGTAAATGCAAAAGCGTATAAAAGCGATGCAGCAAATTTTGAAGCTGCCGAGAAATTAGTAAAAGATGTTTTAGCTGATTTTGGCAATGTAGATATTTTGGTGAACAACGCTGGCATTACTCGTGATAAGTTAATGTTGCGTATGAAATCTGAAGATTGGGACGATGTGATACATACCAACTTAAAATCGGTATTTAATTTAACCAAGCAGGTAATGCGACCAATGATGAAACAAAAAGGTGGTAGTATTATTAATATAAGTTCTATTGTGGGTGTAAAAGGGCAAGCAGGACAAGCTAATTATGCCGCTTCGAAGGCTGGAATTATTGGTTTTTCAAAATCAATAGCTCAAGAAATGGGAAGCCGAAATATACGATGTAATGTTATTGCACCAGGTTTTATACAAACCGATATGACTGCCGATTTAGATACCGAAGGATTTATAAAAAATATTCCTTTACAACGCTTGGGTAATGGAGAAGAAGTAGCAGATGCGGTGGTGTTTTTGGCTTCGGATATGGCACGCTACATTACTGGACAAACTATTAGCGTTTGTGGTGGTTTGAGTATGTAAGTTTTTATGTTAGATAAAATAACTTAGCTCTGTTATGCTTTTAACATAACGGAGCTAAAGAAAGTCAGCTTCAACTTAAAAAATCTAAAATTTCATTGTTTTCCAATATCGATTTATCTGCTCCTGAAATGCCAATTTTAAATATTGCTTCAGCCAACTCTGTTGATTTAATCGAATATTTTTTACCTGCTAATTTAAGCAAAGGATACAATGCCCTTGAAACCGAATACATTAAATTGGGTTCTTTACGTTTTTCTACTGGGTAAATATAACCAGGACGAAGTAAGTACGTTTTTTCAAAAGTTTTAAGCAAATAATTTTCTGCCATTCCTTTGTATTTTGCAAAAGCAACTCTACTTTTTTCGGTTTGGTCGGCACCAGCTCCACTTAAAAGGCAAAATGTAGCATTTGGGCTTTTAGATTTAAGCATTTCTGAAAATGAAACCACAAAACTATATGTTATTTTTTTGAAAACTTCATCTGAAACAGCTCCTGTATAAGCTCCTAAACAAAAATAAGCGATGTCAATATTTTCAAATTCACTGGCTATGGAATCAAAACTTAAAAAATCTTTGTGAATTATTTCTCTCAACTTAGCATTGCTTATGCCACAATTTCTTCGGCTTATAGAAATTACTTCTGTTATTTCTAAATTTTCTAAACAATGACGTAAAACCAAATTGCCAATCATTCCTGTTGCACCTGTTATTATTGCTTTCATTTTAGCGAAGTTGTTTTTAGAAAAAATGCTATTATTAAAATTATGCTGTTCTCATAATTTTCTCCATTTTACG
>JAHDDA010000151.1:5428-6673 GCA_020629595.1 Chitinophagales bacterium | reverse complement strand
TTTGTTCCTGCTTCTTTTTGCTTTTCCGATAGCTCAACATACATTTTTGCAGCTTCTAAACCATACAAATAACTTCCACTAAAAAGCAATTGACTTACCTCAAAAGCAGGTGTAATATTGTGGCGTTGTACAAAAGCAACTTCTTGTTCTTCGCCAGGAATAATATTGCCATCGGGAGTTAAAAGGGTAGAAATAAAAGTATTTCCATTTTGATCGGTAAGTGGAATGCCATTTTCGCCAACCACTAAACCTGATTGTGGTGAAAATTCTGCTGGAAAAATAGATTTAGGTTTTACTGCCCAAAGTTGATAGGTAAAATTAAAATCTACTTTTGGTAAACCAGTTGCGACTAACTCCCCTACTCTGGCTTTGGCTTCTAAAATATTCAAGTCAGCATTAATAGCATCAACATTTCTAATAATAGCATAATCTATGGCTTCTTCTAATGAAAAAGCAGTTTTGGTTTCATCTACTTCGGGTAAAGCAAAGGCTGTGGTGTCAATTTTTTGGGCGTTTAGCGAGAATCCAATTCCGATGAAAATTAGGACTTTTATTATGTATATTTGGTATATTTTCATAGTTTTCTTAATTAGTGATTGGCAGTTTTCAGTTCAACTTAGAACTAAACACTCAAAACTTATAACTCTCTAAAATAGGTTTCTCCTTTTTCGTTTGCTACGCCGTGAATGTGGTATTTCAACATTTCTTGATAAATTTCGGCTTTACTAAAATGAGCAGGAAAAACATTTATGTCTATAATGGCATCAATTTTTGAAACATACAAACGAGTTATAATTTCAATATTAAAATCGGAACGATACCAGCCTTGTTTTATGCCTTTTTCTAAATTTTGTTGAATTATTTGGGCAATAAATTTTTTGTGTTCATCGAATAATTGCCACGATTTTGGATAAAGCCGTTTTAAATCGTAAGCACTTGTTGGGTTTACTTGGCGTAAGTGTTGAATTACGTGTTGCCCAATTTCTATAATTTCATTAATAGCGTTTTTATCTGTTTGAACAATTGTTTGTATCATTTCACGCTCCATTGCAATATGAAACTGTACCATTTGATGCACTAAATCGGCTTTATTCTTGAAGTATTGGTAAAGCGTTTTTTTCGACATCCCCAATTCTTGAGCAATTTGTTGCATTGTAACTGCTCTAACGCCTAATTGCATTACTAATGGAATAATGCGTGTTAATATTTGTTGGGTTTCATTCATAAAACTTTGCAAAGTTATGC
>JAHDDA010000151.1:0-5328 GCA_020629595.1 Chitinophagales bacterium | reverse complement strand
TTGAAAAGTTTCGGATGAAAAAGTGGAAAAAGTGCTAAATCCACCACAAAAACCTACTGCCACAAACGGATACCAAAAGGCGGGCTTTTCAATTGAGTTGGCAAAGAAAGCAATTGTCATTCCTAAAATAAGGCTTGCACAAAAGTTAGCAATAAATGTGTGCATTGGAAAACTTCCGAAATACTGCTTTGTGGCAATAGCAATTAACCAACGTAATACACTTCCAAATCCGCCACCTAAAAAAACGGCAATGGCTTTTAAAATCATTGTTTATAATTTAACAACAAAATAGCTTTTTATTAGCAACTTTAACACAAAAATACAGTCAAACAAGGCATTAAAAGTGATATTAATCAAAGCGAAGGAGATTTTAGTATAATACCTTTGCACCCAATTTTAATGAAAGCAATAAATAATATAAGATACACGCTATTCTTACTAATTCTATTTAGCTTAGTATTGGTAAGTTGTAAACCTAGAACAGGAAAAGCAAAAACGCCCCGTTTGCGAAAAAAGCCAGTAAATTATTTACTTAAAAAAGTAAATGAGAATGAGTTTACTCCAGAAACTTTTTCGGGTAAGGCAAAGTTGAAATTTCGTAATGGAGATTTTACCTTACGTGGCGATGCTAATATTAGAGTTGAAAAAGATGAAAAAATTTGGGTTTCTATTTCGCCAAAATTAGGTGTTCAGATTGAGGCGGTTAGGGCTTTAATTACACCCGACTCTATAAAAGTTTTAGATAAATTTAATAGAACGTACTATGCCGAAAGATTTGAGTATATACAGCGTTTTATTAATTACCCACTTAGTTTTGATGATTTGCAAACCCTAATTTTAGGTGGTTCGTTAGAAAAAGAAGCCTTTAAACAAACATCAACAAAGTTTGGCTACCACTTACTACAATCAACAGATTGTATGTTGTATCTTGATCCTAAAGATTTTACAATTTACCAAATGCACCTAGATAATTTAGAAGACGACCAAAAATTAACCGCTGTTTTTAATGATTACGAAAAAGTAGGTGAAAAAGAAGAAAAATATACATTTTCCAATCAGCGTGATTATGACTTAGAAGCTAACGGGCAGGCTTATGAATTGGATCTTCAATTTTCAAGAGTCAAAGTAGATAAAGAACTTGAGATGCCTTTTAAAGTTAAAAAATCATATAAGAAAGGAAGACTGTAATCAAATTTCAATAAGCTATTTCACAAATTAAAGCATAATGATCGGCAGTGCGTTCATTGTTTAATTGCTTAAAACTTAGTACCTCAAATTGGGGATCGGTAAATATATAATCGATACGTAGAAAAGGAATAATTCCAGCATAAGTTGCACCAATGCCAAAGCCATCGCATAAATAAGCATCGTTAAGGTGCTTTTTAAATTCATTATAAGTATAAGAAACAGGTGTATCGTTAAAATCACCACATAAAATTACTGGATAGGGTGAATTTTCAATGGCTTTTGTAAGTTGATTAGTTTGTAAGGCTCGCTTGGCAAACGCACGTTTTAGTTTACGCATAATGCCTAAAGGTTTGGTAAACCAAGCAGGCGGCGCATCTCCGCTTTCTTCATAACTAAAATCAAACTCATCGTGGCTTAAGTAAATAGATTGTAGATGTGCATTGAAAACTCTAACAATAGTTCCCTGTGGTAATTCAATATCGGCAAAAATAATTTGATTTCGAGTATTTTCTAAAGGAATTTCGCCCTTGTTAATAATGGGGTATTTAGAAAAAATAGTCATTCCAAAATGTCTATCTTTATAATTGCCAGCTTTAATACGCACATTGAAATAATGGTTTTTTAAACTGGTTAAACGCTTAAATTGCTCAACATTATTTCTATCTGCTCCTACTTTATTATGTGAATAAAACTCTTGAAAAAACAAAACATCAGGGGCTTCATCCATAACAGATTTTAAAATTTTATCTCTGGCATTTTTTATTGTTTGCCAATCATAAACATTGAAAACCTCAACGTTTTGCGTCATTATTTTAAGGCGTTTTTCTGTATATTTATCCGATAAAGAGGTTCTAAAAGCAAATGTTTGTACAATGCCATCTTTTACAAAAAACATTACCAAAAAAAACAAGAAAACATACCAGCGAGTACGAAAAGCCCAATACAAAGCAAATAAACAACAAACAATACTAATTGGTAAAAAATTGATAGAAAGCAATGCTGGAAAAGAAAAAACAGAAGCATCTATATACGATGACCAATATGAAAAAAGCCAAAGTATAAGACACAATAAATAAATGTTGAAAGATATTTTATCTAAAAAATTTTTCAAATTGGTAGAGGGCTTTAACACTTATTCTAAAAAGAATAAATGTGAAATTTACAATATTATAGGCAGAAATTACATTAAGATTCATTGCTATAAGTAAATAAAAATTCACGTTCTTCTTTACTTATGTTATCGTAACCTTTTTCTTTTATTTTATCCAAAATTTCATCAACTTTATCACGTTTTTCATCAAGTGTCATAGAGTTAGGGTCTAAATTTGATTGTTCTTGACGGCGATTAATATTGGCGATAACCGTATCGGAAAAACGCTTTTTTTCTGAAGTTGTAACACTTTCTCTTTTTCTGTAAACTACACGTGGTTTAGGATGTCGCTTTCCACTTATTCTATCAAAAAACTTATTTACTGGGCTAATGAAATCGTTACCATTTTGTAATTGTTTCATTAGAAAAAATCCCATAAATGCTCCTCCAATATGTGCCAAAGCCCCACCAATATTGGCTTCTGCTACATTTGCATTATCAATTGCAGCAATAGTTACCAAATCGAAAATGAAAGCAACCGCAGCAATATATTTTATTTTCACGTCTCCTAGTAGAAATAGCCTAATTTCGTAATTAGGACTTAAAGTAGTAGTAGCAAAAACTATTGCCATAACACTTGCCGAAGCACCTACCATTGTAGTATGAATAGGTTGTAATACTGGAATAAGATTGTAACAAAGTAAATATAATAAAGCACCTGCTAGACCACCTAAAATATAAATAGGTAGCGTTTTTTTAACATCTAAAAAAACCGTAAAAATACGTCCAAACCACCAAAGCCATAACATATTAAAAATAATATGAAATGGATTGATTAGGCTATGGGCAAACATATAGGTAAAAGGTGTCCAAAAACGATAAAGCAAATCAACAATATTGGAGGGAATGGCAATAAACGAGTATATTTTTGCAAATACATCGAAACCAAGAATACTTTTTAAAAATATTCCATTTAGGATTTTAAAAATAAGCATAAAAATCCACACACCAACATTCAACAAGATTAGTTGTGTTAGTACGCCGCCATATTTAAACTGATATTTTAAATCATCGAATAAGCCAGAATTATTGCCGTACATTATCGTAAAAATTTATACCAAGTTTTAAGAATAACAAAACCAATAAGCATACCACTTAGGTGAGCCACGTGTCCTATGCCTGTATTGGCGTTTGAAAGCGTCATATACAATTCAAAAGCTGCCAAAATCATTACAAAGTAACGAGCTTCTAAAGCTATTGGTGGAAAAAACAAACGCAATTGCATACGTGGATAATTCATTCCAAATGCCAAAAGTAAACCATAAACCGCCCCCGATGCACCCACCATAGGAATACCATAAATACTTCCAATAGTTCCGCTTGTAGTATTAAGCGGTGCTAAAGTTCCTGCTATGCTGTAAACTGTAGCGGTATCAAAAGCCTGTGTAAGCAAATTTGCTCCAATACCACAAGCTAAATAGTAAAATAAAAAGCGTTTTGCTCCCCAAGTGCGTTCAAGCATACTACCAAACATCCAAAGGGCATACATATTAAACGCAATATGAAGAAAAGCATAGCTTCCACTAGTAGCATGCGAAAACATTGAAGTAACAATTTGGTATGGGTTAAAGTTTGGATTATCCCAATAATAAATAGCTAAAAAGCCATTCAAATCGATATTACCAAAGTTCAACAGCACCATTGCCGCCAACCAAACAAGCACATTTATAATTACCAGATTTTTAGTAACATCTGGTGTGTATTTAAAAGAATCTAACATTATTTAGTATTCAGGTTTTGGGTATCAAAGTTCAGTTTTATAAATTACTTTTCTCAGATTTTGCACCAAACATAGTAAGTAATCGTAAAGAAATTACGCTGTGTCTGCCAATTCTATTATCGTTTACCGTAACAACTGGGGCAGAAAATGCCCAACGAAAACCAATTCTAAAAGTTTGATTTACATTGTAGGTTGCATCGCCAAAAAGACCAAAATCAATGCCGTTATCAACACTTGGTTCGCCAAATCTGTTTGTGGTATCATCAATTCCGTTCAATTTATAAACATTTCTAACCGAACGTCCTAAACTAAATCCTCCTCCAAAATCCATACCTGCAACATCGTGATACTTAAAAATAATTGGAAGTTCAAGATAATCCATAAAATATTCTTCTTGGTCTGCAGTAGGCGTAAGTGCATTAGGAATAAACCTACTGCCACGTTGCGAATAAAGTAATTCTAAGCCAACTGAATATTTTTTATCTAAATTAACGTCAACTGCAACGCCAGCATTTAAGCCCATTTTCCTAAATCCTCTAAAACCATCGCCTACAATTTGCGAGGCGTTAAAACCAATTACTGGTCCAGCTTCAAATAATTGAGCCGAAGTTTTTTGTTCGGTAAAAAGACAAGTAAACAAAAAAAGGAAAAAGAAAAACGGTTTTCTAATGTGCAAAAATTTATTCATAATTTTAAAATCATAATTCTTATTTAAAGAAGATTAGGCTTCTTCGTAATCTATATACTCACCAGCATCTTCTAGGCTTTTTTTACCCTTCTTTTTGGCTTTAGCAGCATTTGTATGAACTGTTGTTTCTCCAACTTTGGTATTTTGGTTAGCTTGCTGTTGTTGTTGGTATTGTTTAAAAACTTCCTGAAAATCTGCACCACCAAACTGCTTTCCAAACATTTCTTGTTGTTGTTGAATTTTGTGAAACGCATATTTTTTTATTGCACCAAAAACAAGTTTAAAGAAATAATAAATAAGCAAAACCCAAAGAACGAATTTTAAAAATCCCATTTTGAAATTATATTTAAAACAAAATTAAAAGAACCATAATAAAAGTGAAATTAAAATGATTCAATACTTAAACGCAAAAATAAAAGGTTTCAGTTCTACATTAAGTTTCATTAACATTAGTTTTTTCGCACACTAATTGACTTTTATCAATTTTTAAGCAATTTTACTGAAAGAAAAAAGTAATTTTGTAAGTATTTGAGAATTGAGAATTGAGAATTGAGAATTGAGAATTGAGAATTGAGAATTGAG
>JAHDDA010000150.1 GCA_020629595.1 Chitinophagales bacterium | reverse complement strand
TAATCTATTATATTTACTTGTTATGAAAGTTATTTATCCATTTATTTTTCTATTTATTGCACATTCAAGTTTATATGGTCAAAATGTACCTGTTGATTTTGAGGAAACTGGCTTTGGTGCTGACTGGGGTTGGCGAACCTTTGAAAACGATACAGACCCACCTCTTGAGATAGTTGAAAATCCTGATACAAGTGGAATAAATAAATCAATGAAAGTTGCAAAGTTTACTGCATTAGCCAATGGGCAAGCATTTGCAGGTTGCGAAACTACACATGGAGAAGATATTGGTACTTTTACCATAACTGAGGCTAATTCTACTATTCGTATTTTGGTTTGGAAATCAGTTATAAGTGATGTAGGAATTAAGTTAGTTAGGGCTGATAATTGGTCTTTAGGTGAAATTAAAATTGCAAATTCTGTTGTAAATGAATGGGAAGAGTTGAGCTTCGATTTTTCAGAACATATAGGAAATACCTACGATCAAATTGTCGTTTTTCCAGATTTTAAAGAAAGAACAGAAGACAATATTATTTACTTTGATGATGTTTATGGTGATGCTATGATTACAACAAGCAATAGTAAAATAGAAACA
Source organism: Chitinophagales bacterium (assembly GCA_020629595.1). GTDB lineage: Bacteria > Bacteroidota > Bacteroidia > Chitinophagales > UBA2359 > JAHDDA01. The sequence continues at coordinate 6,095 of JAHDDA010000150.1, read as the reverse complement.
ACAGATATTACTATTTTTCCAAATCCTTCCAATAATTTCATAAAATTAACATCTAATGAAATTTTAGGTAAGGTTGATATTTACTCAATGGAAGGAAAATTATTAAAGTCAGAAAATGTTTCAGATATGGAATTTACCTTGAACATTTCTGATTTTTCTAATGGTTTATATTTCGTCAAAACTTACAGCAAAAGCAATCAAATTTCGATTCATAAATTTTTTAAAAATTAATCAATTATCAACCTAAAAAAACATTGGATATTCCTTTGGGTTATACTCGTGCATTAGTTTATAGGCTGTTTCAAACAAAGCATCGTGGCTAGGTTTACAATAATAATCACCATCAGAACCAAAAGGCGTTCTATTTTCACTTGCCGTTAAGCAAATTGCTTTTGCATCTAAGTATTCAAAACCATTTTGCTTTTCTAAAATTTGTTGTTGTAAATAAGCACTTGCACCTCCTGGAACATCTTCATCCATTATTATTAGCTTATTTGTTTTTTTCAAAGAGTTTGTTACAATATGATACTTATCGAAAGGCAGTAAAGTTTGAACGTCAATTAATTCAGCATTTATTCCAACTTTTGCTAATTTTTCACAAGTCGTTTCTGCAATTCTTACACACGAGCCATAAGTTAAAATAGTAAGGTCTGTTCCTTTTCTTAAAACTTCTGGAACGCCTAATTCTACACAAAATTCACCTAAGTTATTGGGTAGTTTTTCACGTAATCTATATCCGTTTAAAGATTCAACAACAACGGCAGGGTCTTTACCTTTTAAAATAGTATTGTACATTCCTACTGCCTGAACCATATTTCTTGGCACACAAAGGTGCATTCCTCTAAGGGCATTAATTAACAAGCCCATAGGCGAACCTGTATGCCATACACCTTCTAATCGGTGCCCTCGTGTTCTAATAATTAAAGGAGCAATTTGTCGTCCATCGGTTCGGTAATGAAGCGTTGCCACATCATCTGAAAGAGGTTGTAACCCCCACAAGAAATAATCAAGATATTGAATTTCTGCAATTGGTCTAAAACCACGCATTGATAAGCCAATTGCCTGACCAATAATAGTGGCTTCTCTTATTCCAGTATCAAAAATTCTTTCTTCACCAAACTTTTTCTGAAGTCCAACAAAACCTTGATTTACACCACCAATTTGACCAACATCTTCACCAAATGCCAAAAGTTTAGAGTTTGTCTCGAATGCTTGATTGAAAAAATAGTTTAGAATTTGGTATCCAGGAATTTTCTTTGAATTTTCATCATATTCGGGTTCTACTGATTTTACCTTTAGTGTTGAAGCACTATTTTCCAAATATAAATTTGTGTTGTACAGTGATAAGTGTTTTTCTTCAAGTTTATTTTTAAAGTCTATTATATTTTGAATATGTGCATTCCTGTTTACATTTCTTATTTCAAATAAAAAATTTTTAATAACTGAAACTAGTTCGTGGCGAGTTAAATATTGTGTACTACTTAGTTTTTTGTGTAATTCAAAAACGGAATTTGCATTGTTGCTTTTTAATGGCTCAAGTAAGTTTAAAAACTCACGCATTTCAACAAGTGTATCATTATTAAATTCTTCCCAAGCCTCTTTTTTTGCTATGGATGCCTCACGTTTAGTTTCTTTTTCAATAGCGTCTAACTCTTCTAACTCTGCAATTTCAGAAGCAATTAACCAATGTTTAAATTGTTTATTACAATCATAATCTGCTTCCCATTCAAGTCTTTCTTTAGTTTTATATCTCTCGTGCGAACCAGAAGTTGAGTGTCCTTGCGGCTGCGTACACTCATCAATATGAAAAAGTGCTGGAATGTGTGTTTCTCTTATTTTTTCAATACCATTTTTATAGGTTTTAATCAAATTGTAATATTGCCAAGCCTTTACATTATAAATTTCAATACCATTCATATCGCCCTCTTGTATTTCAAAACCTCTAAGTGCTTCCGATATACTAGATTTTGTGGTCTGATATTCTTTAGGAACTGAAATGCCATAACCATCATCCCAAACACAAACAGCCATTGGAATTTTCATAACTGCTGCAGCATTTATAGATTCAAAGAATAAACCTTCAGAAGTAGATGAATCTCCAATTGTTGCAAAGCAAACTTCATTACCATTATCTGAAAAAAGATCAGATTCTATATTTTTTAAATTTCTATATTTTTTAGAAGCAAGTGCTAATCCAACAGCACGTCCCATTTGTGCTGAAGTGCAAGAAATATCAGAGGCAGTATTTTTTTGCTCCAAAGTAGAAATCCATTCACCATCTGAGTTTATATTTTTTGTGGCAAAGTGGGCATTCATTTGTCGCCCAGATGAATGAGGTTCTCTTTCTGTATTTGGATCGGCATATAGTTGAGAAAACAATTGTTTTGGTGTAACTAATCCAGCAGCTAACATTAAAGTTTGATCTCTATAATAACCCGATCTGTAATCACCTTTTTTATAAAAATGTGCCAAAGCAACTTGGGGTACTTCTTTACCTGCTCCGAAAATTCCAAACTTAGCTTTTCCTGTTAAAACCTCTTTTCTGCCCATTAAACTTATATGCCTACTAAGACAAACAATTCTATAATCATTTAAAATTTGTTCACGAGTTAAGTTTAAATCTTCAAAAATATTTTCAGGAGAAACAGGATTGTAAGAAGTCATAAGCTAATTAAATATAAAAAGTGAAATGCAAAAATAAGCCTTGTTTTTGCTATTTAGGTATATATTTTATTACACTTGTGAATTTTATTGTTAATAACTTTTAATACTATAAATCTTAAACTTTTGAAATTTAAAGCGTCAAATACTTTAGTATTAGTTTTTTAAGATGCAAATGCTATAAATTTGCACTGAAAAGAAAAACATTTCTTTACATTAATTATTCTATTTTAAGAATTATGAAAAATTTATTGTTTTTAATTGCTCTAGTTACCAGTTGTGTATCGTTATATGCTCAAGAGCCTAATTTGTGGCAAAATAATGATGGAGAATTTATAGAAACCATTAAGCCAATTTTGCTTTTTGAAAAAGAAATGCACGATTTTGGAGAACTTATTGAAGGAGATAAGTATGAATATGTTTTCAATGTAAAAAATTTAGGTTCTACACCATTAATACTTCAAAATGTAAAAGCATCTTGTGGTTGTACAACGCCCGAATGGACTAAAGAACCTGTAATGCCAAACGAATCAACAGACATTAAAGTTATTTACAATACCAAAAATAGAATGGGGGCTTTTAATAAAGCAATTACCATAACTTCAAATGCAATTGAACCTACAAAACGTTTATACATTAAAGGGACTGTAATTAAGGGAGAAATTGAAGAAATAGAAAAAGTTGTTCCTGCCGTAGAGCAGAAAGAACTAATTTTGGAAGAAAAAAAAGAAGATAAATAGTAAAATATTAATATTAAAAAAATGAAAAAATTATTATTTTTTTTATTGGTGCTTGGTGTAAGTTTTAACTCTTATGCCCAAACAAAAACCAATACTTGGCAAAACGATAAAGGGGAGTTTATCGAGACTACAAAGCCAATATTTTTATTCGATGAAGAATCTTATGACTTTGGAGATATGATTCATGGAGAAAAATATACACACATTTTCAAGTTTCAAAACATAGGAGCTGAAGACTTAATTTTAACTAATGTAAAGGCATCTTGTGGTTGTACAACTCCTGTGTGGCCTAAAGAACCAATTGCTTCTGGCGAAACTGCCGAAATTAAAGTTATATTCAATACAAAAGGCAAAAGAGGAAATATTAACAAAGCAGTTACAATAACATCAAATGCGGTAGAACCTGTAAAACGTATTTTCATAAAAGGTAAATTACCAATGCAACACCCACCTAAAGATTCGGTTAAGCCTGTACCAGCAGAAAAAGCTAAACCAATTATGGAGGAGGAAAATAGTGGTAATTAATTTCTAACTCAACATAAATTTATTGTAGGCGTAGTTTTTATTTGACTACGCCTTTTTTTATTCAAAAAATTAGTATGTCTGTATTAAAGTTGTTTCAAGAAAATATTGGAAAAGTATTGGAAAAATCTCCTTCGGCTGTTTCAAATTGGTTGGCAGGTAAAATTTTGAAAGCCGAAAAAGGTAAATTGGTTTTAGAATTTTTGGTACGAGAAGAAATGACAAATCCAATGAAAAGTTTGCATGGAGGTGTTGTAGCAATGATTCACGATGATATTATTGGAATGACTGTAATTACGCTTGGAAGAGAAATGCCCTATACTTCAATTAACTTAACGGTAGATTTCTTAAAAGCTTCGACTATTGGAGATGTTTTAATTGCAGAAACAGAAATTATTAGATCAGGAAATAAAATTATTTATGTACACTCAACAATTTATAAAATTAAAGATAACGAGAGGGTAATAATTTCAAAAGCAACAAGTAATATGCTTCGTTTTGGGTAAAAAAAAGCCCTCAAAAAATAAATTTTGAGAGCTTTTTGTTCATTATATTTTGTGAATCTATTTTACTTGGAAAGTTAGTTTTAAGACTACTCTAAACTCTGTAACTTTTCCGTCTTTAACACAAACGCTTTGGTCTTTTACCCATGCAGAGCAAACACCATCAACACTTTTTGATGCACGTTTCACTGCTTTTGCCGTTGCATCTTCCCAGCTCTTTGTTGAGCTTGACATTACTTCAATTACTTTCATTACTGCCATAACCTGATTTTTTTAATTTTAATTTAATTAGTTAATATTTTAAAAAAGTAGATTTAGTTTTTTGACTACAATTTTGTTTTTTTGATACCTTGATTTGCCTTATTTCATAAGGCTTTTACAAAAAAGTTCAACAAAGAAAAAATAAAACTCTAATTTTGCACTCGCAAAATGGAATGTTTTAGTATTTACGAGATTAAAATCATTTTGTTTTGTTCTTTTATTTAATAAATTGAATTTTTCAATCTTTAATTATTCAAACAATGACAAAAACAGCTTTAGACTTAGGATTTTTGGCTGAATTAGGCTTAAAAGATGTAAATGCTGGAACTTCAACTGGTTCAAACTGGTCGGAAAGTAGTGAATTAATAGAATCATATTCACCAGTAGATGGTACTTTAATTGGAAAAGTAACTACTACAACTGCCGAAGAATATGAAGCAACTATTCAAAAATCTTTGGAAGCATTCAAAGAATGGAGAACTTGGACTGCTCCTGCTCGTGGCGAAATTGTTCGTCAGATTGGAGAGGAATTACGTGCTAACAAAGAGGCTTTAGGAAAATTAGTTTCTTACGAAATGGGTAAAAGCCTTCAAGAAGGATATGGCGAAGTTCAAGAGATGATTGATATTTGTGATTTTGCAGTAGGTTTATCACGTCAATTATATGGTTTAACAATGCACTCTGAACGTCCGTTGCATCGTATGTATGAGCAATGGCATCCGCTTGGAATTTGTGGAATTATCTCTGCATTCAATTTCCCAGTAGCTGTTTGGTCGTGGAATTCAATGTTAGCGTGGGTTTGTGGCGATGTTTGTGTTTGGAAAGGTTCTGAAAAAACACCACTTTGCTCAATTGCTTGTCAAAATATTATTAACAAAGTATTTGAAAGAAATAATGTACCAGAAGGCGTATCGTGTATTGTAAATGGCGATTACCGAGTGGGCGAAATGATTTCTAAAGATAAGCGTGTACCTTTAGTTTCTGCAACAGGTTCTACTCGTATGGGTAAAATTGTAGCGGCAACAGTAGGTGAACGTTTAGGGCGTTCTTTATTAGAATTAGGAGGAAACAATGCAATTATTATTACGCCTTCTGCCGATATGGAAATGACAACTATTGGAGCTTTATTTGGTGCAGTTGGAACTTGTGGACAACGTTGTACATCAACTCGTCGTTTGTTTATTCACGAAAGTATGTACGAGCAGGTAAAAAACAATTTGGCAAGTGCTTATACGCAGTTAAAAATTGGTAATCCTTTAGATGAAAGTAACCACGTTGGACCTTTAATTGATAAAGATGCGGTAAATATGTATTTATCGGCTATCGAAAAATGTAAAGAAGAAGGTGGAAACTTTGTTGTTGAAGGTGGTGTATTAGAAGGTGAAGGTTATGAAAGTGGTTGTTATGT
>JAHDDA010000149.1:2503-6705 GCA_020629595.1 Chitinophagales bacterium | reverse complement strand
TGCTGCAATCTTTTACCACTTACTTCAGCATCTTTTGTTCTTACATTATCTACCCAAGGTCCGGTAGCATTTACAGTTTGTGTTGCCGAAATAGTAAACTTTTTACCTCTTTTAAGTTTGCTTTCTACTTCAACTCCTACAATTTCTCCATTTTTGTTGTAAGCAAATGAGTTTGCTTTTACATAATTAAAGCATTTTGAACCATATTTTATTGCCGATTTAAGCAACTCTATGGTTAGTCTTGCATCATCAGAACGGTATTCAAAGTACAAACCACCACCAATAAGGTTTTGTGTATCTAAAAGTGGTTCGGCATTTTGAGTTTCCTTTTTAGATAACATTTTTCGGCGTTCAGATTTTTCAACATCAGCTAAATAATCGTAAACTGCCAAACCAATAGAACTAGAAAATTTACCCAATGAACCATTTTTAACAATAGGTAAAAGCATTTTTTCAGCACGAACTAAATGGCGAGCATTTCGGTGAACAATGGCTCTTTCTAAACCTACTTCTCTTACCAAACTTATTTCTAATTGTTTTAAATACCTAAGCCCTCCATGAATTAGTTTAGTTGATCGGCTAGAAGTGCCTGCCGAAAAATCTTGCATTTCAAACAAGGCACATTTTAAGCCACGTAAGCTAGCGTCTAAAGCTATACCTGCCCCAGTAATTCCTCCACCAATTATTATTAAATCGAAATGCTCTTTGGCAATTTTTTCTAAGTCTTGTAAATGATTTTTAGCAGAAAAACTCATTTTTGTTCTTTTTTGTGATTAAATATCCAACTTTTTACACTTACAACAAGTAATTTTGAATTTGGTCGTTACTTATGGGTAAGTAAACAAGGCTTTTACGCTATTTTAGAAATATGAAAACAAAAAAATATACATTTTGCTCGGTAATTATAGCCATTTTATTAAGCGTGGTTTTATCCTCTTGTGCTAAACACGGATGCCCTGCAGCTAACAATCCAGTTGATTATGCAGCATTAACAAACCCAATGGAGGCACAAGCTAATAATCAGAAAAAACATAAGTATAACCAATATACTGGTTTATACCAAGATAGTAAAGGGAAAGCCCAAAGCAAAAAAGCTGCTAAAAAAGCCGCTAAAAAACGTAAAAGCACAAGCAAGCGAAAGAAAAAAGTAGATAGAAGCAAGTTATAATTTGTAATAAGTTGTTGAACCAAGCATTTTTTGTAGGATTTTATATTGTACTTTTTTCGTTTATTTTTTGGAAATGGAAAAGTTTAGGTGGAGGCAATGGTGCTTGGAAACAAAAATGGATAGTTGCTCTCTTTTTGTTGAAAGTAGGTGTTGGTATTTTTTATGGTTGGTCTTCGCACAGGTTTTTAAACGCCCCCGATTCTAAGCATTTTTTTAATTTAGGAAAAGTAGTTTACAGCAGTTTAGAAAATGAACCCAAGGTTTATGCTCAATTGGTATTTTTACCACTACCCCAGCAAAATATTTCCACTAATTTGTTAAAATATAAAGCTAAAATTCCTGTTTGGCGAAATAGAGGAAGTTACACCATAGTTAGATTTCATGCTTTTTTTAATGTATTTACCAAAGCCAATTATTTTGCCAATATTGTTTTGTGGAATGTATTATCAACCATTGGTATTGTATTACTTTGGCGATGCATTTACCAGTTTGCTAACCAAATAAAACAAAAGCGTTTTATTCAGTTATTTCTGTGTTTAAACCCTGCATTTTTGTTTTGGGTTTCGGGGGCTCACAAAGAAGGAATTTCTGTTTTTGCTATTGGCTTAACGCTGTTTTTCTTCACTAAATTATCTTCTTTTCCATTTTTGAAATATAAGAAAAAAGCCACTACAAATGCCCAATTAATGGTGTATTTAATGGCTTTTGTAATGGCTTTGATATTGCTGTTTTGTGTAAGACATTATTACTTCGCCACACTGTTTTTAGCCCTTATTACTTTTGGTTTTTATTATTTCGTTAAGCAGTTAAATTTAAAACCATTTATTTTTTACCTGTTTTTTTATGGAATATTGGCAGTATTACTTTTTTCAATAGATTTAATTTTTGAAACACAAGTTTTAGCACCTCTGGTAAATTATCGCAACGAATTTATAAGCGTAACACAAGGTCGTTCAGATTTTAATTTACCTATAATTGAATTAGAATGGTGGGCGGTTTTATCTCAAATTCCATCAGCAATTATAAATCCTTTTTTACGCCCATTCCCAACCGATATTATTCATTTTAGATCGTTTTTAGCTTGTGTAGAATCTTATTTTCAACTTGGCTTATTGCTTTTTACTTGTATAATTCCACTTTTTAAACAACAAAAAACAATGAATTTGTTAAGCGTTTTCTTTTTATTTTTTGGATTTATAGCAATGCTAATTATTGGTTTGGTTGCAGATAATTCTGGGGCAATTGTTCGGTATCGTTCTGTGCCTTATATGTTTTTAATGTTGGCAGGATTGCTCTATTACTTTCAAAAGAAAAACTTTGAAATTGAGAATTGAATAATTTGAAAACAATATGGTAAATTTGAATGTCTAATAAATGTATTATGAACATATTTTTTACCCTAATTTCTTTATTATTAAGTGCCACTTGTATGGTTTATACAGCTTTTACTAGCTTTGAAGCCATTCAAATTATAAGCGAACAAGGCATTTATGGCGATTTTCACCCTGGAATAGTGGTAAATGAGCATTTAACCAATCAATTTTTTCTGTCAATGGGTGCATTGGGCTTGGGTATTATGGCTATGCTTAAAAAACAAGTATTATCTAAAGCCGCAGTAATATTTGCCGTCTTTTGCTGGGTTTTGGTTTTCTTACCTATTTGGTTGGTAATGTATGCTAAATATATGTAGTTTTTTAGCATACAAATTTAAAAATCTTCAGTTTTAGAACAAAAAGTAAACCAATGAAAGAACAAAACGCCTATATACTTGGCACAGAAAAAGCAGAATTGCATCGTTTGGGTTTGCAACATCAAGTTTGGGCTTCGGAAGCACAAAAAGGCTGGAATAATGCGGGTTTTAGTGCAGGGCAAACACTTTTAGATTTGGGATGTGGACCAGGTTTTTGTACTAAAGAAATGGCATACATTGTTGGCGAAACAGGTAAAGTAATAGGCATTGATAAATCGCAAGCATATATAAATTACTTAAACCAAGTTGCTAAACTACACGCTTTAAATATTGAAACGCAGTGTAGTAACTTTGACCAAATGAGTTTATCGGCAAACAGCTTAGATGGAATGTATTGTCGCTGGGCTTTGGCGTGGATAGATAATCCTGAAGCAATTTTACAAAAAGTAATTAATGCTTTAAAAACTGGTGGTAAAATTGTGGTTCAAGAATATTATGATTGGACAACTCATCAAATTGAACCAAAAATGGATGCCGTAAGTAAAGCAATTAAATCTGCTTTTCAGAGTTTTGAAGATAGTGAAGGCAATATAAATATAGGAAGAGTTTTGCCTAATATGCTTACTCAATTAGGAATGAAAGTAACACACATAAGACCAATGTTGAAAATGGCAACACCTCAAGATTTTGACTGGCATTGGCCCAAATCTTTCTACGATGTTTATTTTCCGAAACTAGTTGAAATGGGCTATATAAATAATGCCGAATTGCAAGAGTGTTTTAAACAGTTAACTGTATTGGAACAAAACCCCAATACAACACTTTGTTGCCCTTTAATGGTTGAAGTTGTAGCCGAAAAGTTGTAGCCAATTTAAGCGTAAATGTAAGTTCTTACAGCTTTGTGATTTTTTATTTTGTTTCAGATAAATCAACAAATTCATAAACAGTTTTAGATGTAAGCAAGGCAATCGAAGATTCTTTCAGCTTTTCTTTTGTAGCTTCAATTGCTAAATTAGATTCATCAATACCAATCCATTGTCTATTCAATGAATTTGCTACTTGCAATGTTGTTCCCGAACCACAAAAACAATCTAATACAAGGCTATTTTCATTAGAAGAAGTACGAATAATTAAATTTAATAAATCTTTATTTTTTTCGGTGGGATAAACAGGATATTGTGGGTCTTTAAACTCCCAAATATCTTGCACTCGCTTGCCTTCTCGTTCATCGGCAAATATTATTTTTCTTGGGTTTCCATTTTTCGACCACTCAATTAAACCATTTTTATCCCATTCTTCAAGAGTTGCCACATTAGTTCGCCAATGTCTGCCTTTAGGTGGTAG
>JAHDDA010000149.1:0-2403 GCA_020629595.1 Chitinophagales bacterium | reverse complement strand
TTCGTCCATCAAAATTTTTACATAATGCCCAATTTTATAATCAATGTGCAAATAAATAGACCCTTGTTCAGATAATAATTCTTTGAGTAAAACTAATCTTTCTTTCAAAAAATTAAGGTAATCATTGCCCACTAATTTATCGGAATAAGCAATTGCTCCGTTTTTAGAATTGCTAATGGTAGAGGCTCTGCCATTGGTAATGGTAAAATTTATACCCGTAGCATAAGGCGGATCTATGTAAATTAAATCTATTTTACCATTCAATTTTTTCTTTTGAATTAAATAATTTAGCCCAGTAATATTATCTGCTTGTATTAATAGCTTTTCCATAAGTTTTTTAGCGTTGGTAAAGCAAATTACAAAACAATTCTTAGAATATTCAAAAATTATAATTATCCAAATCTTCTTCCCAAGAATATTTGCTGTATTTTATGCTAAAACCTTGGGTGTTTATTTTTAGTTTTTCTTCTAAAATATTTCTTGTTCCAGCCATTCCACCAAAATCGGCTTTAAACCATAAAAACAAACGGCTAATAAAAATTTCTTTACTTGTTTTGTTTACGGTGGTTTCCGTTTCTAAAAAAGATAAAGTGGCAGTTTCTAATTGTTCTTCTATTCTTTCGGAAGTATAAAATGCAATTGGCGGACAACTTTTTGCGCCACAATTTAAAGCAAAATGAATGCGATAATCAATTTCATTTACTGCCAATTTTTTGATTAATTTTGGCGTAAAAATATTGGGTAAATAGCCTAATGAATACTTGTATCTAAAACGGCGTAAAATACTGTGTTCAATATCATCTAAACTGAAGTTTTGTTGAGCAATTTTAATGGCTTTCTTGGTGTAAATTTCATTTTTGCCCAGTTTTATTTCTTTCCTTAAAATCTGAAAAAAAGCATTATAAATATTTATCCAAAAAGCCTTTTTTAAGTTATCGGTATTTAGTAAACTAAACAAATCATTCAAATTAATATAGGCTATTGTGTTTTTTAGTTCTAAAGTGTTTTCTTGCATTTTTACGGCAAGCAATAATTTTTCTGATAGTTGATTAATATAATTACCCATTCAAAATTTGTATTTCCAATTTTAAAGCTAAAACATTTACCTTTGAAAAGCTAAAATTTAAAAAGTAATGAACGCATCTCAGAAACTTAGGTTTGATATTATGGAGCTTGTTTTCAAGACTGATAACGTAGAACTCCTTCAATTGGTTAAATCTGAACTTAAAAAATCGGCAGAGAAGCCAGATTTTTTAGAGGCAGTAAAACCGCTACAAAAAGATTTATCATTAAATCAAATAATAGAAAAGCAAAATTATAAGCCAGTTAGTTATGCTACATTTAGAGCAAAAGCTGACGAACTTGAATGGAATGTAACTTTAGAAGAATTGTTAAAAGCTCTTGAATAATATAAAGTGGATTATTTATTAGATACCAATATGCTAATTATTTACAGTAGAGAAACTGTTGTAGCAAACAATATGGAAGCCGAATTTAACTTCTTTAATAATCGTAATAGACTTGCAATTTCTTCAGTTACTTTAGGAGAATTAGATTCTTTAACAAAGCAATTTAAAATTGGAGAAAAACGAAAGCAAAAATTACTTGAACTATTAGAGTATGTTTTTATTATTGACATCAATTTTCCCAAAATAATAAATCGATATGGAGATATTGATGCGTATAGTCAAGGAAAATTAAATGATGTTAAACCTACTTTTTCTGCTAGGAATATGGGTAAAAATGATTTATGGATTGCAGCAACGGCAAGTATTTACGAACTAACTTTAGTTACTACAGACAAAGATTTTAGCCATCTTAATCACACTTATTTAGAATTACTTTTAATCAATAGTGCAAAGTATAAGTAATGATTGAATAATAAGACTGATTTAAAAACATTTTTGGAAAAATAAGAATTAGCTAAAATCTAACAATAAAAATGATAGATGGAAGCTGTTAGATGATATAAGAAAAAATGCGAGACGACTTTTTAACAGGCGATGATGAACACTTTAGTTCAACCGACCACGATATAGAACAGGTTTTAAGACCGCAAGGCTTTGGCGAGTTTACAGGGCAAACGCAAATGGTTGAAAACCTTAAAATTTTTATTGAAGCCGCCAAGCGAAGAGGCGAAGCCCTCGACCACGTACTTTTACATGGTCCACCAGGATTGGGAAAAACAACCCTTTCACACATTGTTGCCAATGAGTTGGGTGTTGGAATTAAGGTTACTTCAGGACCAGTTTTGGAAAAACCAGGCGACTTGGCTGGGCTTTTAACCAATTTAGAAGAACGAGACGTTTTGTTTATTGATGAAATTCACCGAATGGGAAAAGTTATTGAAGAATACCTTTATTCGGCTATGGAAGATTTTAAGATAGATATAATGATTGATAG
>JAHDDA010000148.1 GCA_020629595.1 Chitinophagales bacterium | reverse complement strand
ACGTTGTTTAAAGTCTTTCATTGAGTTATGCTCACCATGCACAATAAAAACCTTCTTTAATTTTTCAGTATCTTGGTGTTTCACAAAGTTCAATAAATCGTGTACATCACCGTGTCCGCTAAAAACATCAGTTGCTTTTATATCACAGGCAATATTTATGTACGAACCTGCATTATTTTTAACCCTACGTTGTCCGTGTAAAAGTTGATGCCCTAATGTTCCTTCGGCACTATATCCAATAAAAAATAAGGTACAAAACGGATTTTGTAAATTTTCATCAATATGGTGCTGAATTCGTCCACCCTCCAACATTCCCGATGAAGAAATAATAATACACGATTCGTGATAATTAGAAATTTCTTGACTAGTTTTTAAGTCTTCAATGTGGTTAAGGTTTTCAAAATCGAAAAGCGATTGGTGTTCTTCATAAAAATCTTTAGCTTCTTGATTCATTGAAGCTAAGTGCTTTTCATAAACCTCTGTACTACGAACAGCCAGAGGGCTATCGGCAAAAATTTTAATTTTAGGCAATCGCCCTTCTACACACAAACGATTAAGCGTATAAAGCAAAGCTTGTGTTCTACCAATACTAAATGCTGGAATAATTAATCTTCCCGGTTTATCTACGCAGGTTTCTTTAATTACTTTTTCTAAAATTTCTTCTGGTCTTCCTCTATCTCTGTGAGCTCTGTTGCCGTAGGTACTTTCGCACACCAAATAATCTACTTGTTCCATAGGTACAGGTGCAGGCAAAAGTGGATAATTATCACGTCCAATATCGCCAGAAAAAGCAATTTTTTTATCCCCATCGCTTTCTGGTACAGTTAAAATAATGCTTGCCGCCCCTAGTAAGTGGCTTGCTGTATTAAATCGGTAACGCAATCCGCTTATATGCTTAATTTCTTCGTTCATAGGAACGGTTTGCATTAAATGAATTATTTGATTTACGTCTTTAATAGCATAGCGTTGGTCAATACTTCTTTGTCTTACTTTAGTTGTAACTGCAAAGCCCATTGCTTTTTCACGTTTTTCAATATCACGTATAGCTGCTTTATTAAGGCGTGCGGCATCTTCTAAAAGTAATTGTACCAAATCGTAAGTTTCCTGTGTACAAATAATCTTACCCTTAAATCCTGCATTCAATAAATTAGGAATTCTACCTGTGTGATCTAAGTGGGCGTGAGTTAATAACACAATATCAATTTTAGAGGCATCAAACGGAAAAAGCGAGGTTGGTTCTTTCCTATCCCTTTTTCTATGCCTATCAAAATCAAGCCCGCAGTCAACCAGCACTTTCAATCCAAGATCTGATTCGACTAAAAACATACTACCCGTAACTTGTTGAGTAGCACCAAAAAATGTAAGTTTCATTTATGTATAAAAAATTAATTGCAATTCTGTGCGAAGTCGAAAATATGGTAACAAAAATTATTAATATTTGCTTGATTTGGATAGCGTCTTATATTAATGAAAATTGCTGAAAAATTGTACCTATTTTTGTAGAAAACTGTGTGTTTTAAAAACCAATAAACAGGAAAATATACTTATTTTCAATTTCGGAAATACAAAGTTGCGAAAAAATAATGGGCTTTGCTTAAAAACTTCTTAATAAAGCACTTATTTATTAAGAATAGTTTAAAATTTAACCAATTGAGATAAATCAACCTTAATCATAAGGTACTTTTTTTATACCTAGCTATGCTAGCTTATCTAAATCTCTAAATAAAATGCGTTTTCTATCGAAATAAATTAAATTTTTATTGCGTAAATCATTTAAAATAGTGGTTACTGTTTGCCTTGAAGTGGCGGTAAGATTAGCAATATCTTTATGAGTTAATTTAAAATTACGAACTACTGTTTCATAGCCAACTTTTTCACCTCGTTCTTCTGCTAATTCTTGTAAAAATTCAACTATTCGGGTTCGGCTATCTTTAAAAATTAACGAAACTAAACGGCGTTCCATTTTTTTTAATCTAAAACCAACTATTTTATTTACCCTTAATGCTAAATCTATATTTTCTTGCATTAAATCTTTAAACTCATCGGCTGGCATTTTACAAAGCATTGTTTGGTTATCCATAACCTGAGCAAAATCAGAACGTTTTGTTTCCCCTTGCATTATATGTTCGCCACCAAAAAACTCCCCTGAACTAAGAATACACTTTATAATTTCTTTTCCTTCGGTAGAAAAATCACTAATTTTTATTCTACCCATTTTTACAAAATATACTTGCTTGCTATCATCACCATTAAAATAAATGTACTCTCCCTTATTCAATAAGCACATTTGAGTATGCTTTTCAACATATTCCATCATTGGTAATGGCATTTCTCTAAAAATATCTAAATTTTCTAAATACCAAATTTTTGATTTATCTTGTAATGCAGACATTTAGTTAAGTATTTTTTGAATGATAATTGAACAAGTTAAACTCGATTGATAAAGTTAATTTATTCAATTTGCTTTACAATATAAAGTTCAATAAATATATAAATTGTCTTGCAACTAATGTAAACTTGTCCTGCAAAAGACATCAAAAGCGAATAACAAGTTCATAATTTTAGCTACTTAAAACTTATAACTAAAAAATATGCACATAGCAATTATAGGAAATGGTATTACGGGAACAACTTGTGCAAGGTTTGTAAGAAAGTTTAGTAATTATAAGATTACACTAATTTCTGGCGAAACCGACCATTTTTTTTCTCGTACTGCTTTAATGTATATTTATATGGGGCATTTGGGTTACAAAGAAACCAAGCCTTATGAAGATTGGTTTTGGGCTAAAAATAAAATTAATCTCAAACGTGCTTGGGTACAACATATTGATTTCGATAAAAAAGTTTTACAATTCGATAAAGGCGAAGACTTACAATATGACAAATTGGTTATTGCCTGCGGTTCAAAACCCAATAAATTTGGCTGGAAAGGGCAAGACTTAAATGGTGTACAAGGTTTATATGCTTATCAAGATTTAGAATTATTAGAAAAGAATACTTCAAAAAAAATAAATAGAGCTGTTATTGTTGGTGGTGGGTTAATTGGTATTGAATTAGCTGAGATGCTACATTCTCGACATATTCCCGTTACATTTTTGGTTCGTGAACCCAATTATTGGAGTAATGTATTGCCTGAGGGTGAAGCAAAAATGATTAACCGCCATATTAGAGAACATAAGTTTGATTTGCGTTTAGGCGTAAACCTTGAAGAAATTATTGACGATGGAACAGGACATGTAAAGGCTGTTAAAATTAAAGAAACTGGCGAAATAATTAATTGTGAGTTAGTTGGTTTAACAGCAGGCGTTTCGCCAAATGTTGCTTGGTTAAAAGAAACCGACTTAGCCACTAATCGTGGAATTTTGGTTAATTTATACCAAGAAACCAACCAAAAAGATGTATATGCTGGTGGCGATTGTGCCGAATTTTCTACACCAGTTGCAGGTAGGCGATCTATAGAACAAGTTTGGTACACAGGCAAAATGCAGGGCAAGGTAATTGCAGAAAATATTTGTGGACGAAAAACCAAATACAATCCTGGGCATTGGTTCAATTCGGCTAAATTTTTAGATATTGAATACCAAACTTATGGTGTTGTATTACCCAATTTACCCAATAATCAAAGTCGTTTTTATTGGGAACACGAAAGTGGTAAAAAATGTGTTGATATAGTTTATGAAACGGAAAGCCGAAAATTTATTGGTATAAACACCTTTGGTATTCGTATGAAGCACGAGGCATTCGATGGTTTTTTACGAGAAGAACGAAGCATTGAATATGTTTTGGAAAACCTAAGAGCTGCCGCCTTCGATCCAGAATTTTACCAGCAACACGAACAAGAAATTCTTGACGAATTTAACAAACAAACAGCTAGTAATTTACAATTAAAAGCAAAATACGGCTTGCGAGGATTTCTTTCATTATTTGGTAAAGGGTAAAAGAAATTAGGGAAAGGGCATTCCCTTTTTCCAAATTCCATTTACCCATTATCGACTTAACCTTAGAAACAAACATTTTAAATACAAACAAATGAGTAAAAGAGAGCATAGTTTATCCATATCAAATCCACATCCACCACAACTTAATATGCAACAAAAGTTATCGCTTACGGTAACTTCTATTGGCTTATTATTGCTTTTGGTAGCTTTTTTAGGTATTTTCTCACCCGAAACTAACTTCAAACCTCTTTTATTACCTTGTTTGTTAAGTTTATCAATTGGTACACTTTGGTACACTTATGCTTCGTACAAAAACCTTCCAGAAGGCATAAAAAATAATGGAAACTTTTTTGGGAGCTTAACAAACAGAGGTGTTTTAGGTTGGGTTTCGGGTATTATAATTACTGGTTTTTATGTATTGTTGTATTGGTATCCACAATACTTGGGCTTAGGTAAAGATGGTGCTGCCAATACAGGTTTGGTTCAAATGTTCGATGGTTTATCTATGCTTTTAAACGGAAAAGCGGCAAGCCAATGGTTTGTTTATGGAACACTTTATACAGTTATTATTTTAATACTTGGCGTTAAGTTTTTAGTAAAATACAAGCACAACAAATACCAGCAAATTCGCACCTTATCGGTTATGTTTTTTCAAACTGCTTTTGCCTTTTTAATTCCCGAATTTTTAGAAAAAATGAACACTAGTGGAGCTGGCTACTTTGCAAAAGATATGAAAAATATGTGGCCTCTGAACTATTATTTCTTTGAAGATTGGCACTTAAATAATATGCTCAACGGCGGTAGTTTAGGAATGTTTATGTTGGTTTTAGGAATACTTATGATTTTAGTAATTTCTCCTACCCTAACCTATTTTTATGGCAAACGTTGGTATTGTTCGTGGGTATGTGGTTGTGGTGGTTTAGCCGAAACTGCTGGCGATTCTTTTAGGCATTTATCTGATAAATCTTTACGTGCTTGGAAAATAGAACGCATACTTATTTACTCAATTTTAGGCTTTATTTTATTGGTTACTGCTATGTTATTATACACCTTTTTTACAGGAAATAGTCAGGTTTTGTTTTTAAATACCTACGACCTTAAAAAATGGTACGGCTTTTTTATAGGAGCAGCCTTTTCTGGAGTTATTGGCGTTGGTTTTTACCCAATTTTAGGCAGTAGGGTTTGGTGCAGATTTGGTTGCCCAATGGCGGCAATTTTAGGCTTACAACAACGCTTTTTCTCTCGTTTTAGAATTACCACCAATGGAGCTCAATGTATTTCGTGTGGCAATTGTTCTACTTATTGCGAAATGGGCATTGATGTACGTGCTTATGCACAAAAAGGACAAGACATTGTTCGTGCTTCTTGTGTTGGTTGCGGTGTTTGCTCGGCAGTTTGCCCACGTGGTGTTTTAAAATTAGAAAATGGTCCTGTTGAAAGTCGTAAAATTTTCGATATTTCAGAAGATGGTGGTATTAAAATTAATCAATAAAAAACTTAGGCTCTTGCCAAATTTTCGTGGAATACTTAAAATTGATAATATATTGCTCCTGAAAGTTTGTAACTTTCAGCATTTTAAGGCGAACAAATAAGTTACAAACTTATTAAAGCGAGATTTACCACGAAAATTTAAGAAGCACCAAAACCTATTGCTATCTTAAATAAGATGTAAAATAAGGTTAATTTATATGCTTATTATCTGAGAAAAAGCAAATTTTTCTACTTTTGAGCTATTCAAAAATTAAAAATAATAATCTTAAAAAAAGCATTATGAAAAATCTATTTTATTTGGTAATTTGTTTACTTATAACAACTAATTCCTTGACTGCACAAAATAAAAATAAGAAAGAAAGGATTGATAGAATTATTGAAAACTTACCTGCAAATACTGAAAACGGTTCAGAAATAGACGAAAATACAGTATTTACCATAGTTGAAGAAATGCCACAATTTCCTGGAGGGCAAGAGGTTTTGATGAATTATATTGATGAAAACTTAGAATATCCCGAATTTTATAAAACTAAAGAAGCCTCGGCACGTGTTATAGTTGGGTTTGTAATTTATGAAGATGGTAGTGTAAATGAGCTAAAAATTATTAGGGGAGTTGAACCAGCTTTTGACGCAGCAGCCATTAAGGTATTGGAAAATATGCCAAACTGGATTCCAGGAAAACATAGAGATAAAGCAGTTAAAGTAAAATATAATGTGCCTGTTCGTTTTAACTCAGCAAAAGCAATTCCTTCAGATTTTTTAAAAAAAGGAGAATTTTACCCCAATGCTGATGATGTTTATACTATTTGCGATAAAATGCCCGATTTTCCAGAAGGACCAATTGCATTAATGAATTACATTGAAGAAAATATAAAATATCCCACCGAATTGGAAGAACAAGGCATTGGAGGTAGAGTTATTATTGAGTTTATAGTTGAAAAAGATGGCACTTTAAGCAACCACAGGGTTGTGCGAGGTATTCATAAAACACTAAATGCCGATGCTATGCGTATTTTCCAAGATGCTAAAATGCCAAAATGGATTCCCGGAGAAGAAAATGGCGAAAAAGTACGTGTTAAATACAATCTGCCTGTTCGTTATGGTAAGAAATAAAAAAACAACTTAGCACTTTTCAGGCGAATCGGGTGCTAATTCCCAAAAAGTATCCGATTTGTCTTCTTCTTCCCTATCTAAACAAGGAAAATCTTTTTCAATCAATAAATGTAATTGCTCGCCATTGGGTAAATTACTGTGTGTTTCAATGCCCACTTGATTGGTAGAAATCCATTTTTG
>JAHDDA010000147.1 GCA_020629595.1 Chitinophagales bacterium | reverse complement strand
ATTAAAACCTCCATAAAAACGACCGAAGCCCATTTTGCGGAATATTCACACGCTCTCTTTTTATTTCATTGGTTTATAAGTTGTAGTTTATTTTTTCTAAACTTATAATTCATAACTTGTGGTTTTAAAAGGAACATCCGCAGGCTTCGGCATTAAAACCTCCATAAAAACGACCGAAGCCCATTTTGCGGAATATTCACACGCTCTCTTTTATTGCATTGGCTGGGTTTTAGTTATTCTTCGAGTTACATAGATAACTTATATTTTATAACTCGTAATCTATTTTTCAAAAAGAATATCCACAGGCTTCGGCATTAAAACCTCCATAAAAATAACCAAAGCCTTTGGTGTGGAATATTCATACGCTCTCTTTTAATAAGTAAACTTAGTATTAGTCTTTACTTTCAATCTTTGTCCTAACTTTATTGTATTTGTTCTAAGACCATTCAGTTCTTTTATATCTTCAACTGTTGTGTTATTTCTTTGAGAAATATTATACAAAGTATCGCCTTTTACAACTGTATGTGTTACTATCTCACTTTTTGGAATACTAGTATTGTATGTATAAGTTGTTGAAGTAGTTACTGGTGTATTTATAGTGTTGGTATATGCACTTGAATTAATGCCAGATGAAACCACATAACTATCACTATAATCTATACTCGATGCGGTATTGCTTCCTTGGTAATATTTTGTTGTGGTATTTGCACTTTTATTTACCGAAATTGTACTATTTGAAGTATTAGAACTTTCGTTTCCAATATTACCATACGCTTTTCCATTATTATTACTTGTATGATAGGTTGTTACTTCAGGTTGCGTTTCAACATATACTTTTGTTGTTTCTGTAACTACATTGTTGTTTACTACTTCTTTTGTTTCTTTTACAGGTTTATAATTCGCATAATTGTCACTATCTGAATTATCATTAAAATACTGGATTGAAGCTGTATTTGTAGTTTGGGTTGTTTTTGGTTCAGTATATTCAGGCTTTTTAATATCATAATAACTTCTATCGGTTACAGAAGGTTGGTTATAATCTACTTCTGTTTCATTGTAGTTATTCATATTGTTATTGGTAATTACTACTGTTGATTTTGTTGGTTGCACATCAAAGTTAGGATCTTCATAGGTATTTAATGTACCTGGTGTGTAATCGGCTTTTCCACGTAAAAATACCACTTGACCTGGTGCGGGTTGTTGACCAGTTTTCATTTTATTTCGCTTGTATAACTTACTTAATTTAATACCGTAATATTGCGAAATTTCTTCCATAGTTTCGCCACTTGCCACCGTATGAGCTATCATATTTTTAGGTGCTTTATTACGCATTGGTTGCAAGTAAATTTTTGTATTGGCTGGAATTACCTCATTTGGGGCAACATTGTTATATAAGCAAATTTTATCAGAGCCAATACCATATAACATTTCAACTTGTTGTGCCGTAGCTGGCGACTCAAGAATAATTGTTTTAATACCATTGTAATACATTGGTTCAGTAGCATCAAGTCTTCTTGAAGATGTTTTTGTAGCCGTATTTGAACGATTAATAGCTGTTGAGGCTTCTGTGAACTCTACAGTTTGAAATTGTCTTGAGCTTTCAACTGGCGAATTATTGGTTACCAGTACAACTTCACGTTCAGTTTGTTGCTGGTCAATTTTATATAATTCGTGGCGTTCAATAATATCTATTAATAAGTTGGCATAATTAGGGTTGGTAGCATATCCTGCGTTTTTCAATCCACGAGCCCACGATTTATAATCTGTAATTGGAATATTATAAAGTGAAGCATAACGTGGTTGTTCTAAAAACTGCGTATGATCTATAAAAGATTCATAAGAGCTTCTGTATTTTCTGAAACATTCGTTTGCTTTATCATCATCGGCATAAGTAGTTAAGCCTATCCAAGTGCTTCCACATTTTATACCAAAATGGTTATTAGCATTAATAGCCAATTCACTATTTCCATAGCGAGACTCTAAAATGGCTTGTGCCAATTTAATACTTGCTGGAATACCTGCATTTTGCATTTCTTCAATAGCAATGTGCTTGTAACGATTTATGTAACTTTCAATAGTTGCAAAACCAGTTCCATTTTCCTCACAAGTAATAGTAGAGGTGTTTGTGTTAGCAGAAACATTGATTGTTCCCACGTTTAGCATTAAGATAAAACTTCCTAACGAAATTTTGAATAATGCTTTTAAATTGTTTGAATTAAATAAATTCATAGCTGAGCGTTTTTAAAATTAGCAATATACTTTTCTTCTCTAAAAAACGCTTGTCCAAGCAGCGTGCCAAAAATTTAAAATCTTTATAAATTTATTATTGTTTTTATTTTTAAGTTGCTGATAGTCAGTAATTTAAATGAATAAAAAAAATAAAAAAAAATTGAGCAACTTATAATAATATTGATGAGTGCAAAGTGTACTGAAAAATATTTTTTGTTTATTTTTTACTTTACTTTAGGAAGAAAATTCTTGATTCACTACCTCCCAATCATAGCCATTCCAGTAAATAAACAGGTAATCTTTTGCCAAATGTTTTAAATATAAGTCGTAGTATTTTCCATTAAACTCTACTTTATATAAGTAGTTTTCGTAATTAGTAGCTCCATTAGCTTTACGCCAAAACCAAGTTCCCCATTGGTTAAATTCTACTTGTAAATGTTTTTCATTTAGCACTTTTACATTTACGCCATCGTGTGTATGAGTACAATTATAATGGGCAACTTCTATTAAATGACCTGTGTGTGGTTTTCTATTTTTTAAGGGTAAAGTATGGTTTATGGTTGAAAAAAACTCATTGGCAAATGTGTATAAAATGGGTGCGCCATATACGTTTTCAGGCACATTTAAAATAACTACATTTTGGTGGTCGTAAAAATTGAACTTATCTATTATAGATGTATGAATTTTATAAGCCATATACCAATAGTTGTTGGTTATGGCTGTTAAAGCAACTGAAATTATAATAAAAGAAGAAAGACCAATTTTTTTCCATTTTATGGGTAAATTAAAAAGTAAAATAGCTATGGCTTGAAAAATAAAAATACTAGCAACATAAACATATCTATCTTCTTTAATAAAATGAAGCACCTGAAAAAACAAATTCAAAACAGGGAGTAAAACAATAAAAAACAACATTGTCATTAAAGCCACCAATTTATATTCGGTGCATAATTTTTTGTAATTTCTAACTACCCAAATAAAAATAAAGAGACCTATTACCACCAACGCAAAAAGCACAAAAGGATCGTTAAAAATTGCCCACGCCATTTCTTTGGGTTTATGCCACCAATAGCGTTGAAAAAATAATATTTTTGTTAAGTATTTAAAAGCATTTCCAAATATTAAAATTGGGGCAAAATTCAAATGTTTATCGGCTCCATAATGCCCTACCATTGCCCCTAAAAAATATTGATTTAGTAAAACCCAGCCAATTGTTAAACTTATGTATGGAGTGAGTATTTTGAATAAATAGCCAAATAAGTTTTTCAATTTGTTGAAGTGCAATGCCCACACAAAAGCATAAAATGCCAACATTATAGGAATAGCCAAAGCCAATTCTAAATTGAATAATCCTATTACATACAGTAAGGCACAGTAAACTATATATTTTATTCGGTTGGTTTTAAGCCAAAGGTGTGTGTACCACAAACTCAATAAAAATATAATACCCATTGTAAAATAATGAAAACAAACACGCCACACAATGGTATCGGTGTGGTAAGGGCTTATTAAAAATATAAATGCTCCTAAAAAGCATATAATTTCACTATTTTTCAAACCAAAATCGGTAAAAATTTTACTACAAACCCTAAAACTCAAATAAGCAACGCCACTATGTAATAAAGCACTAAATAAATACCAAGCAATACTATCTCTGCCAAAAGTTTTATAAAACGAATAAAAAACAAGATGTTGCAAATGGTGTAAGCCGGGGTAGCCAAAGCAGTTTTTTAAATCGGAAAAAGTAGATTTATCATATATTTCTTGCCAATTGGCAAAATCGGTAACAAAACCTGCATAGGCTGTGGGGGCATATAATACTAATGTAACCAAAAAGTAAAGTATAAATACCCAATATGGTTTATTACAAAGTATATTTATTAGTAAATTCAACTTCTTAAAACTTTAAAAAAGTTACCTAATTCGTTAACAATTACCTTACTATTAAATTTTGTAAAGCTAACACCTTCTTTTAAGTTTACTTCTTGAGCAACTAATTTAATATTATCGTTTCTTGAAGCTAAACGCAAAAACTCTAAATCGAATAAAAATCGTTCAATTTCGGTTTTTAGAAATATAGATTTTCCTTTTTTATTAAACCCTTTTAAGCCACATTGTGTATCGGAAATAGGTAATTGTAGGCTTGCTTTAATCATAAATCTAAGTGTTTTAGAAATAAATCGTCTAAAAAAAGGAACTTGGCTATAATAAGTTTCACTTTTAATTCCTGCAATTACATCGGCTTCACTATTTAATAAAGCTTTTGCTAATTTTAATAAACTATTATTAGTATAAGGGAAATCTAAATCGGTATAAATAAAATAATCTGCATCAATACTATTATTTATTCCGTACCGAATTGCATAACCTTTACCTTTATTGGGCAGGTAACTTAAATAATTAAAGTTTGTAATATTTTGCTCTAAAGACTTAATTGTTTGTTCATCAATAACTTGATTACTTCCATCATTCACAACCGTTAAAAAAATAGTATAAGCCTCTAAAGAATTTTCGATTTCAGAATAATTCTCAATAACTTTTTTTTCCCAATTTTTTGTAGGATTATAACAAGGTAAGAGTATGAGTAGCTTTTTCTTCATTTTGTTGTGCGAAATTAAAAAAAAACACTCATAAACCAACATTCAGCCAACATAAATACCGCAAGCAAATACAATTTATAGTAACTTAGCCCCCTAATATGAACTTGCTTATTAGATCCGTAGAAATTGTTGACTCCACCGTTCCACACAATTTTGAAAAAGTTGATATTTTAATTAAAAATGGTATAGTAAACCAAATTAGCACCAATATCAATGTTTCTGAAAACACTAAAGTTATTGAATACGAAGGTTTATGTATTTCACCAGGTTGGTTCGATCCATTTGTAAACTTTTGCGACCCAGGTTTTGAACACAAAGAAGATATTGCTTCTGGTTTAAAAGCCGCCGAAGCAGGTGGTTTTACTGCTGTTGGCATTTTACCAAACACCCAACCTGTTATTGATAATAAAACCGTAGTAGAATACATTAAATTTAAAGCCCATCAAGCACAGGCGGCTTGCGAAGTTTTTTGTATTGGTGCAAATACCAAAAATACCGATGGTATTCACCTTGCTGAAATGTATGAAATGCACCGAGCAGGAGCAATTGCTTTTTCAGGTGGCACAAAACCTATAAATAACAACGGTACAATGTTACGAAGTTTACAGTATGTTTTGCCATTCAACGGCATAATTGTAAACTTACCTGAAGATGAAAACCTAACAGTTGGTGGGCAAATGAATGAAGGAATTGCCAGTACACAAATGGGAACAAAAGGCAAACCCAATATGGCAGAACTAATGATGGTACAACGTGATATTGAGTTGGCACGTTATACTAACTCACGAATACATTTTGCTCAAATTTCTACTGAAGAAGCAAAAAATGCCATTCAAAATGCAAAGCGTGAAGGCGTAAAAGTTACCGCATCTGTAAATCCTTTAAATTTAGTTTATGAAGATACTGAACTGCTAAACTTTGATACAAATTGGAAAGTAAATCCGCCGCTACGTACCAAAACCGATAGGTTAGTTTTAGGAGAAGGGCTAAAATTAGACTTCTTAGATTTTGTAAGTAGTTTTCACCAACCACAAGATGAAGATTGTAAAAAATTAGAATTTGATAAAGCCGATTTTGGAGCAATTGGCTTACAAACAAGTTTTTCGTTATTAATAATGGCTGGCTTTAGATATTATGAAACGGTTAAGTTACTATCAATAAATTCACGTAGAATTTTTGGTTTACCCATTCCTGAAATTAAAGAAGGTGAGAAAGCTAATTTTACCTTATTTCAACCAAAAGAAACTTATATTTTAAAAGCCAATCAAATACACTCAAAATCGAAAAACACCCCTTTGTTGGGTAAAGAACTAACAGGAAAGGTAATTGGTGTAATTAATGGAGACCGTTTTTCGTTAAATGAGTAAATAAAATGTAAAGTTGTGGCAAACCACAATCATTTTCTAAAATAAAATTTGATGCAAAAACTTTTCTTACTTTTAACAATATCGCTTTTACTTTTTTCTTGTAACAAAGAAGACGATGGCAACACAAACCAAGAAATTGATATAAATACTTTTCCTTTAATTTTAGAATTACAAGGATACATAAATCCCAATATTAGAACCTATACGCAAAATGGTGAAATACCATCAACCAATTTAGAATTTAATGTTGATGGTTTTTTCAATGATAAAACTTACTTTTTCGATACCATTACTTTTTTCGATGAAAATACTGCTGCCTTATCGCTTTCTTATTTGCCAGAAAATGATAGTTTTAATCAATCTTTGAGCAACTGCCAAGTTAGTTATTTACCCAATGATACCATCTCTTTTTTTATTCCAGCAAATGGGCTTGATGTAATTAACGACTTTGAATTATTTATGGAAGGTAAAGACCGTTCGGAATTAAAATCAACCTATTACCAAACTAAGCTGTTTAATTATATAGATACCGAAAACCAGATTACATCTTATGCTAGCTTTGCTTTTTATAAAGATGTAACACCACTTTTAAGCGATTTACAAGAAAATGATACAATTTCCGTTCAAGATTATCAGTTGGTTTATTT
>JAHDDA010000146.1:3643-6878 GCA_020629595.1 Chitinophagales bacterium | reverse complement strand
ATTTGTGAATACCTCTGTAGATTTGAAACAAGCTATGCATAAAAATCCAGAAATGAAAGTTTGGGTTGCAAATGGATATTATGATTTAGCCACACCTTTCTTTGCAACTGAATATACTATTAATCATTTAGGATTGAATAAGCGTTTGAAAGATAATATATGGATGACTTATTACCCTGCAGGACATATGATGTATTTAGAAAAAAATAGCCTTATTCAAATGAAAGAAGAGGCAATTAAGTTTTATGACGATGCCATTAAGTAAAATTTTAACTATTTAAGACCAAACCTTCAACTATTGTAACTTAGTTTTGATGTTTATCAACTAAAACTTACTTATGAAAAGGCTTTACTTGCTCGTTTTATGCCTTTTTTATATCAATACCCTTGCCCAAAATATTGAAATAAAAGGTGTTGTAATAGATGAAAACAAAGAACCTCTTTATGGGGTTGCTATTTTAGATACTTTAACTCAAATTGGAACAACTACGGAATTTGACGGTTCATTTAGCTTAAAAACTAGTTTAGGAAATACAATTATAATTTCTTATGTTGGTTTTGAAACAAAAGCTTTAACACTTTTTGAAGGAGGCGACTATGGAAACATTATTTTAAAAGAAGATGTAAATTTATTAAACCAAGTAGTTGTTAGTGCTTCCCGTAGAAAAGAAAGAATTTTAGATGCTCCAGCTTCAATTTCAACAATTGATTATAAAGAAATTGAAAATAATGTTGCCATTTCGCCACCCGATATTTTAAAAAATACGACTTCGGTAGATATAATGAAAACAGGCTTACAATCGGCAAATGTCGTTGTTCGAGGATTTAATAATCCGTTTTCAACCGATTTATTAGCAATGTCAGATAATCGTTTAACTCGTGTTCCTTCTTTGCGAATTAATGCTTTTCAAATGATTCCAACTACTGCCGATGATATTGAACGAGTAGAGGTTTTGCGTGGAGCTGCTTCAGCTTTATATGGACCAAATTCATCGAATGGCGTAGTGCATTTTATAACCAAATCGCCTATTGATTTTCAACAAACAAAAATCAGCTTTGGTGTTGGTTTGCGTTCAAAAATTGACGGCGATGTTTTAGACAGCGAAAATTCTTTTACCAAACTACAAGACAACGAAAAAGTAAGTGAAAGAATGATGTATCAAACAAGTTTTTATCATTCGCAAAAATTGAATGTACCCAAAAATAATGAAGTTGAATTAGGATATAAAGTTTCAGGAAATACATTTTCTGGCTACGATTGGAAATATAAAGATCCTTTTGAACCAGATACGTTAATTAAAGGCTTTCAAACTTTTAATGGTAGAATAGATTTTTATGAAGATGGAACAGAAGTCCCTCAAGATTCTTTGTTGGCAGGAGTTCGTGGTGATTATGTTAATAATGCAAGAAATAACCAAATTGATAAAGTGAGTTTTGATGGTAGAGTTGATTTGCGATATAAAGAAAATGAGTTTATTGTTTCAAGTGGATTTACCAATGTTAGTAATGTAGAATTAGCACCTTTAGGAGCAATTCAGGCAATAAATTGGGTGAATTGGTATGCACAAACCCGTTATATTCATAAAAAATTATTTGCTCAGTTTTATGTAAACGGAAACAATGCAGGCGAATCGTATTTTCTAAGAACAGGTGATGTGAATAAAGACCGTTCAAAATTGTATGCGGCTCAAATACAACATTCGTCAGAGCCAATTAGAAACTTAAAGTTGGTGTACGGAACAGATGCTTTTTTTACTAGACCCGATACAAGAAACACTATAAACGGAAGATTTGAAGACAATGACAATGTAAATGAATATGGCGTTTATTTGCATAGTGATTATAAAGTTAGCAATAATTTTGATGTTGTCGGAGCAGTTCGTTTAGATCATCATAGTAGAGTAGGAGGTGTGTTTTTCTCGCCTCGTTTGGCATTTTTATACAAGCTTAATCCAAAAAATACCTTTAGAGTTACTTATAATCGCTCGTTTAAAACGCCTGGAAGTGGAGGCTTTTTTGCCGATGCTCTTTCGGCTACCTTACCAACAGGTGTAGATGTTCGTGTGGTTGGAAACGTTGAAGGTTTTCAATTCAATTATGCTGAAAATCCATACTTTGAAAATCAAGTTTTACCACAATTTCAATCGCCATACACACAAAACTTAAACGATTTTATGCATGTTGGCGACCAAAGCGTAAATAACGATGCTTGGAATGATATTGTTGATATTACCATTCAAGAATTTGCTGCTTTATTTGAAGGAAATGATGCAGGAATTGATGTTGATGTAATTGCAACTTTGGTAGAAACCATTTTGCCAGATACACTTTCAAATGTTGGACACGATGTTAAAGCATTAAATTTAACTACAAGAAGATTTACAGATGCAGAATGGCAAAACACAAAAGATGTTATTCCATTAAAAAATACAGAAACCACAACCTATGAATTGGGTTATAAAGGCATTTTAGCAGAAGCCTTTTTTGTTGATGCCAATGTATATTATTCACAAATAAAAGATTTTTTAGCACCCACAACTTTAATCACCAATAGCGTTGTTTTAAATACCGATGATTTGTTGAATTATCTTGCACCAAGCATTGATCCATTAATTGGTATCTTAGATGCACAACAAAACTTTGTTGATAGATTAGATGGTTACGAAGGTTTAGGTGTTGAAAACGGAACAGTAAGAGATGAAATAGAAACAGCCTTAACAGATGCAGCGGCAAATTTACCAATTGGAACAATTTCGCCTGAAAATGTTGATGGTTCTGCAATGGTTTTGGCAACCCGCAATATTGGAGATTTAGATATTTGGGGATTTGATATAGACCTAAAAGCCTATTTATCTAAAAATTTAAAACTAAGTACATCTTATGCTTATGTAAGTCAAGATTCTATTGAAGTAGAAGATGCTCAATTTGGATTTGTAGCATTAAATGCACCCAAACATAAAGTAAGATTTGGAGCAAATTATAATATTGAGAAAATAGGACTTAATATAGGAACAGGTTGGCGTTGGCAAGCAGGCTTTCCCGCCAATGCAGGTGTTTTAATTGGTTATGTAAATCCGTTTCACGATATGGATATGAATATTTCTTGGACACCAAACTTTCATAAAAGACTTAATTTTACTTTAAGTATTCAGAATTTATACAATAATGAACATCAGTTTTTTGTTGGTTCACCAGAAATAGGACGAACTGGATTGTTTAGATTATCGTATAAGTT
>JAHDDA010000146.1:0-3543 GCA_020629595.1 Chitinophagales bacterium | reverse complement strand
ATGAAATACCTAATTCCAATTTTATTTTTAATTTTTAGCCTTCAAACTATGAAAGCACAATACGAAGAAAAACCTTTTGTTGCCGTACAAGGTACAGCGGTAAAATACGCTATTCCAGATGAAATATTAATCTCATTTTCGGTTTATGAAAAAGCAAGTGATTTAAAATCTGCTAGGAAAATGGGAAGCGAAAAAGTAAGAAATGTTGTTAATTATTTAGAAAGAGCTGGAGTTGATAAAAAACACATTCAAACCAATTATCAAAATATTGGAACAAGAATGAAACACCACAATTCAAACGAAGTAGATTTTTATGAGTTCAGACAACAATTGAATGTATGTATTACAGAAATGAAAAAATACGACCAAATTATTGATGGCTTAATAAATGAAGGTATTTATAATGTTGGCACACCAACATTTAGAACCACAGAACTAGAAAGTATTAAAAAAGAAGTTTACAAAGAAGCCTTAAAAGCTGCTAAAGAAAAAGCACAAATGATGTCTTCAGAGTTAAATCAAAACATTGGAAAAGCATTGTATATTTCAGATATTAATAATGCGTCACCAAGATTTAGTAATGCTTATATAAAATCTGCGGCAATGGAAAGCAATTCAGGAGGACCAAGTATTGCTGCTGGAGAATTACAGATTAGCCAAACAGTAACAGTTTATTTTGAGCTAATAGATTAAATTTGTAATCTCGTAAATTAGATTTAAATATAATTTTCTTCCATACAAAATAATATTTTATGAAAAAGAAGTTGTCTTTTTGGAATGAAAAATGGAAAAAAATTGAAGAAATCAATCTCAAAGGAAATGTATATATACCCAAGTACGAATATCAAATTTCGCAATATGGCAGAGTAAAACGAAGAAAAGAAGGAGAAAAAGATTTTTCACTCATAAATCATACTAATTTAGGTAAGTATAAGGTTTTTGTAATGCACTTTACCGATGGTAAAAAAAGAAACCAATATGTTCATCGTATGTTAGGTTTGTATTTTTTAGAAAAACCAAGTGAAGAACATACCGTAATTGCTTTTAAAAACTACGATTTAAGTGATTTGCGATTAGAAAATTTAGCTTGGATGACCAAGAGTGAGCATTCAAGGCATACAACACAAGGTAAAGCATATAAAGCGGCACATAAATCAAGAGAACACAAACTTACTGCTGAAAGAGTTGCTTTTATAAAGAAAATTATTTTTGATCCTAATAGAAAAACAAGAATGAAGGTCATTGCCAAACAATTTGGTATTTCAGAAATGCAACTAAACAGAATTAAAAGAGGAGAAAATTGGGGACACGTAAAACCTCTTGATTAAATTGTTGTTTAACAACTTCAGTTGCTAAAGTTTTTATGAAAATAGCTTTTCATCCAATTTACAAACACCCATTGCCCAAAAATCATCGTTTTCCTATGGAAAAGTATGAACTACTTCCCCTACAACTTTTACACGAAGGTACGGCTGAAATAGATGATTTTTTTGAACCAAAACAACTATCTGAAAAAGAGATTACGGAAACTCACTGTGCAAATTATTGGAAAAAATTAAAAAATTTAAACCTTTCAAGAACTGAAGAAAGAAAAACTGGATTTCCACTTTCTAAACAGTTGATTGAAAGAGAAATTACCATAGCACAAGGAACAATTGATGCTTCAAAATATGCTTTAGAAGATGGAATTGCTTTTAATATTGCCGGAGGCACACACCACGCATTCACAAACAGAGGTGAAGGTTTTTGCTTGTTGAATGATATAGCTTTAGGAGCAAATCACTTAATTAAAAATAATCTTGTGCAACAAATACTAGTTGTAGATTTAGATGTACATCAAGGAAATGGTACAGCTCAAATTTTTAAAGACAATCCGTATGTTTTTACCTTTTCTATTCACGGACAAAATAACTATCCTTTTAGAAAAGAAAAATCTGATTTAGACATTGGCTTGGCAGATGGAACAAATGGAGAATTGTACTTACAGATATTAGAAAAAAATCTATCAATTCTTTTAA
Source organism: Chitinophagales bacterium (assembly GCA_020629595.1). Taxonomy (GTDB): domain Bacteria; phylum Bacteroidota; class Bacteroidia; order Chitinophagales; family UBA2359; genus JAHDDA01. Next base: position 1,525 of record JAHDDA010000146.1, on the reverse strand, counting down.
ATAAATTAGAACCCGATTTTATATTTTTTCAAGCAGGAGTTGATGTTTTAGCAACCGATAAATTAGGTCGTTTACAACTTTCAATTAATGAATGTAAACAAAGAGATAATATTGTTTTAAAGAAGTGTGAAAAAGACAGTATTCCTGTAATGGTAAGTATGGGTGGTGGTTATTCCCCTAAAATTGCCGATATAATTGAAGCACACGCAAACACTTATAGATTGGCTAAAAGTATTTATTGAAATAAAAAAACGCAGTTAGGAACTTCTAACTGCGTTTTTATTGTTTGATTAAAAATATTGTTTTACTACTTTTCTTTAGTAAGTAATAAAAGATGTATGAAATAAGCAAATACAGGTCCTGCTATGGCTACTCCAATAATATCACTATAAAAAATTGAACCATATAGGAATATAGAACTTGCAAAACCTAAAGCTACTAAAAGTAATGTAATTACAGTTGCTTTATTTAATAGTTGAGAATGTAAAGGAATATTAAAACCACTTGAAATCTGAATATTTGAATTTGTTACTAAATTAACATTACCTATTAATACTAAAGAACCAAAATTTAGAAGTAATAAAGCCAAAGTTATAATGCCCCATTCTGACAATGTTGGTACATCAGGATTAGGAACAACATTATTTGAGGGACAACTAACCGCAATTGAATAATTGCCATCAGTAAATCCTCCAAGCCAATCACTAATTTCAACTCTATAAATACCATCTGCAGCAGCTGTGAAAACAACTTCAGTACCTTCTGAAGAATCTCCAAAACTTGTTCCAGAACAATAAGAATGGCTTGTAAAATCACCTGGACTATCAGAACAGGCTACTTGATTGTCAAATGTTGGACTATTATCCCAGATTGAAAAGTAAATATCAAAAGTTGGGTCATTTACAACAGCTCCCGACCCAGCACACGCAGATAAGGTAATGCTTTCACCAGCAGCTAACTCTATATCAAAATAATCATAACACTCTCCCGAACAATTACCAGATACAAGATTTACATTTCCGTCACAAGAAGCAAAAACGTTGTCTGTAATATCAGAACCAGAAAAGACTCCTGAGCAATGAGATGCGTTTATTAAATTGATACATAATGTTAGGGCAGTAAGTAAAAAAGTAAATTTTTTCATTTTAAAAAATTTGAATGATTTAATAATGTCAACAAAGTTACATAAAATAAAAATTATGTAGTATATATTTCATTTTAAATTAGTTGTGAGTTTTAAAGTATTTCTAACTTTTGAGAATGAGTTAAATATGAACTTTTTATAAAAAACTAAGGAATAAAAACTTAAAACTACCCTAACTCCTCTTAATTTTGCATTCTCAAAGCTTGCATTATTCTTTGTTTTATTCAAAATAATTAGTTTTATGAATTACGATTTAATAGTAATAGGTTCTGGTCCTGGAGGATATGTTGCAGCAATTAGAGCATCGCAATTAGGTTTAAAAACGGCAGTTGTTGAAAAGGAATCTTTAGGGGGAATTTGCTTAAATTGGGGATGTATTCC
>JAHDDA010000145.1:2401-6949 GCA_020629595.1 Chitinophagales bacterium | reverse complement strand
TATTTTGCTACCGTTCTACGTGCAATATTATAACCTTTATTTGTAAGTCCTTCTGTTAGTTTTTGGTCAGAAAGAGGCTTTCTTTTATTTTCATCATCAATCATTCCCTTTAAAATTTCTTTTACCTCTCTAGTAGAAACTTCTTCGCCCGATTGAGTGCTTAATGATTCTGAGAAAAAAGATTTTAATGAAAATGTTCCAAACTCAGTTTGAACATATTTTGAGTTAGCTACTCTTGAGATAGTTGATATGTCTAATCCTGTTTTTTCGGCAATATCTTTTAAAATCATAGGTTTTAACCTTGTTTTATCTCCCGTATAAAAATAGGTATATTGATAATCTAAAATTGCCTGCATTGATTTGTACATAGTCTGTTGACGTTGGCGAATTGCATCAATGAACCATTTAGCACTATCAATTTTATGTTTTATAAACTGAATTGCTTCTTTTTGTTTTCTATCTTTTACCTTACTTTTAGCATAATCTTGCATCATAGATTTATAGCTATCGGAAATACGAAGTTCTGGTGCATTTTTTCCATTCAAAGTTAGTTTTAACATTCCATTATCATTTACAATAATAAAATCAGGAATAACATAATTTTCTACTTTTGCACCACTCGAATAACCGCTTCCAGGCTTGGGGTTTAATTTTAATATTTCATTAATAGCCTCTTTCAAGTCTTGCTCTGTAATACCCATTTGACGGGCAATTTTGGTGTAATGTTTTTTTGAAAATTCTTCAAAATGATTTTCTAGTAAGTCTTCTGCTATATTTAAGTATTTGTTAGATGCTTTTTTTGATATTTGAATTAGTAAACATTCTTGTAAATTACGAGCTGCCACCCCTCCTGGATCAAAAAGCTGAACCACTGTTTTTAAAACTCTTTCTATTTCTTCCTCATCAGTTTCAACATTCGCTGAAAATGCTAAATCATCCACAATTGCTTCAGCATCACGTCTTAAATAACCATCATCATCAATACTTCCAATTATTTGTGTAGCAATTTTTCTATCAGTTTCAGTCATATCTACCATTCCTAACTGTTGCACCAAATACTCATGAAAAGTTTTGGTCACTGGAATAGGAATTGTCTTATTCTCATCTGGATCGCGATAATTACTTGTTTTCAACTTGTAAGAAGCCACTCCATCATCTTCCGACAAGTAATCAGAGAGATCTATTTCAGAACTGTTCTCTTCTGAACCTTCTTCATTATTGTCTTCAACCTTACCTTCGTCTAAAGCTGGATTTACTTCAAGTTCTTCTTTTACTCGTTGTTCTAAAGAAGCTGTAGGCACTTGCAACAATTTCATTAACTGAATTTGTTGTGGGGAGAGTTTTTGTTGTAATTTCTGTCCGAGTTTCTGTTTAAGCATATTTCTAGACTTGTAAGGATAAGCACTCAGCATAGCGTGTTTATTTGGTGTTTAATAATAAGATTTCACTACTTTCCTGTGTTAATTTTATGTTAACTAAAAGAACAATCAAACACCACTAAGATTATGCCAATTTCTAAATTTAATGTTAAATTAAATTACTTTTTTAACAATTGCAAGTTAATTTGTAAAATTAATTATTTTTTTAAGCTGTAATTGTGCTAAACATTATAATAATACAACTTGTAGTTATTTTATTAGCACAAAGAAAATTTGGGAAAAAATAAGAGGTCTGATTTTTGTTGAATGCAATAAATCCTATTTTAAATAGGCGTCTTAATATTAATTAATGAACTGTAATTTTTATCATTCCTTTCAAATTTTGCAATAGTGAACAAGCAAAACTATTCTTTCATACTTTTAACTAAAATTTCTACCAGAAAAAACAAAGAATAATCGATTTAAAATTATAGATTATTAATTAAATATTAGCTTGGCATAGTTTTGTGTATCTTTAGAAAAAAAACTTATGAGAAAGTATATTTTATTATCGCTTGCAATTATATTTTTTTCAGCTTGTACTGAAGAAAATAAAAATATCAAATCAGAAATCAAAGAAAATACAATTCAAAAAGAAGAAAATACTATAAAACCTTACAAAGGTATTCCTGAAGAAAAGTTAGCTGATTTTAATAAATGGTTAAAGTACGACTCTGAAAGATATTGTAATTGTTTAGATGGTTATACAAGATTTATGCAAGACCATTTCTGGTATCAACAAAAATATGATATTGACTCAGACGCTAATCAAAAAGCTATTAAAGACGGAATGTATATACTAGAAAATAACTCCAACTGTATAGTAGATACCTCTGAAGATAGTACTGAAAGAAGAACATTTTTAAGAGGTTTAAACGTTAAACAAAGAGAAAAGTACGACTTTGAGTTTACTAATGTATTTAGAGTACACTGTGGGCAAACTGCTGAAATGTTTTTAGGTATTATGCCTAACTTTGAACCAAGTTCAATATATACATTTGAAACAGACTCTTCTAGTGTGAATCTGGAATCTGTTTCCCCATAAATTTAATTACTAAAAATAAAATGCCCACCCCAATTGCAAAGTTTATTATTGATGGCAAACCTACAAATACTGAAAAGTAACCTAATGCTATACTAACTATTCCAACAGTAATGGCATAAGGTAATTGTGTGCGTACGTGATCTATATGATTACAGTTGGTTGCTAAAGAACTCAATATTGTAGTATCTGAAATTGGTGAACAGTGATCGCCAAATACTGCACCAGCTAAGACACAAGATATTACATTGTAGAATATTGGCATAGCCGTTTCGGTAGGCAAACCTGCAGTTTGACATACTGCCCAAGTAGCTGGTAACATTAAAGGGTATAAAATTGCCATTGTTCCCCAGCTTGAACCTGTTGCAAAAGCAATTGCTGCTGCTAATATAAATGTTAGCATTGGCATAAGGTAAGGCGAGATATTTCCAGCAATCATTTGCGAAAGGTAATCTGCTGTGTGCAATTCTTCGGTAATACTAGCCAAAGACCAAGCTAAAACTAAAATTATAATGGCTGGCATCATTGTTTGAATACCTTCTAAAAGTGTGGCTATGGCTTTTTCTAAATTCATTATTCTTCCAGCAAAAGATAATAGAATTGCCGAAACAACGCCCGCCAATGAAGCCCAAAGTAAGGCAACATAAGAATCGGAATTTCCAATTAGAATACCTAATTTACTATTTTCAGGATCTAATGTATTGATATTTTCCCAAATTGCTCCCCAAGTATTTGGCAATTCAACACCTTTTTCTACCAAAGCACTAAATGAAGACGCCATACCTGTTGATACTAAGCCAATTATAGTAATTAAAATAACCATCATTACGGGAATAAAGGCGTTGTACCAATTATGTTTAATCCCTTCAATTGGGCTTAAATCGTCCATATTGGTATCGTTTTCAGATTCTGCTTTTTGCTTGCTAGAATACAATTGCCCAGTTGTTCTTGCTCTTACCTCGGCTTTATACATTGGACCATAATCTTTTTGCATAAACACCAACATTAAAATAAATATTAAGGTTAAAATTGGGTAAAAAGCATAATTCAATGAGCTTAAAAACATTCCATAAGCACTGCCACTTAAACCATCAATTTGTTCTATTGCTCCAGAAATATAACCAATTTCTGCTCCAATCCAAGTGGTAATAAATGCCACAGCGGCAACTGGTGCAGCAGTACTATCAACTATATAGGCTAATTTTTCACGAGAAACTCTATGTTTATCAGTCATTGGACGAACGGTATTTCCAACAATTAGCGTATTCGCATAATCATCGAAAAATATGGCAACTCCTAAAAACCAGGTTACTAATTGTGAATTTCGGGGCGAATTGGCAAAACCTGCCAGCTTTTCTACTACGCCTGCCATTCCACCGTTTCGAGAGATTATAGCTACCATTCCACCAATTAATAATGAAAATATAATGACCGAAGCGTGTCCTGAATCGGTGAGTGCTTTTACAATATAGGTATCAACAACCGAAACCAAAGCATCGAAAAAGCCAGAGAAACTAAAACCATTGAGTATAAATGCTCCTGAAAAAATACCTATAAACAAGGATAAAACAACTTCACGAAGTATGAGTGCCATAATAATGGCAATTAAAGGCGGTAATAAAGACATCCAAAGTGGAATTTCGGAGGTGGAAATTTTACCGTTTGCATCTTTTTTTATTCGTAAAAATTTATAAATACTACTTTCTCCAAACTTTGCTTTTACAAAAAGATGGTGCTTGCCTTCTGGTGCATCAATTTGGGCTTTTCCATCTTTAAACTTGATATTTTTATCTTCGCCGTTAATAGAAAGTGCCAATTCACCATTGAAAGTTTGTGTTTTATCCTTATCAAACTCTGCAAAAAGTTCAATTTTGTTGTCGTTGGTTGTACTTACTATTATATCAGTTAGGTCTAAAGCAAAAGTGCTAAAGCTAATTAGAAAAATAAGGCAACAAAAAATAGTATTTTTGATTTTCATAATATTGTCATTTCCACTCAAAAACCTTAAAGGTTTAATTCTATTTTGGATGATGTTATTTTATGATTGATTTTTTCACTATGATTTAGACTTTGGACATTTATTTTAGC
>JAHDDA010000145.1:0-2301 GCA_020629595.1 Chitinophagales bacterium | reverse complement strand
CTTTCAATTTGAAACACCATCTTAATTTGAACCTACAAAATATAAAAATTATGAGTTTTACTAAAAATATATGCTTATTTATTATTGCTTTTTTCTGTTTTGAATTATCAGCACAACAAACAGCTTATGAAAGAAGCACCAATTTAGCTTTTATTAAAAATGGAAATCAACTTGAACTTGCTTTGTGTGGTGGTTTTAATAATCCACAGTTTAATGAAGCTGATTTGAATCAAGATGGTTTTATGGACTTAGTAATTTTTGATAGAAATGATGATAAAATTATGACTTTTTTAAATAAAGGTATTCCTTCAGAAATTGGCTATACTTATGCTCCTGAATACGAAAGTATGTTTCCAGAAATGAAAGGCTATTTGTTGATGCGTGATTTTAATTGTGATGGAATTGCCGATATTTTCACACCAAGAACTTATGATGTTGCTTACTATGAAGGCAGTTTTAACAATGATGGAAATTTGATTTTTACAGAAATTAGTAATCAATTAACTTTTTTTGGTGAAGAAAATTTACCTATTGAAATTGCTGATACAGATTATCCTGAAGTTAGAGATATTGATGATGATGGATTAATGGACATTTTAACTTTTAATGAGGAAATTGGTGGAACGGTTAATTTTTTTAAGAATGTAAGTGACAATTGTGGTGGTTTAGATTTTATAAAAGCTGATACTTGCTGGGGCGATTTTTATGAATCGGGGAATGCCGCAACTATTGAAATAAACAATTGTGGAACTGGTAAAAGTCCAACACACGAAGTTCACCCAGGTTCAACCTTACTTACTTTAGATACCGATAATGATGGCATTATGGAATTAATTACTGGCGATATAAATTCTAATGCTTTAACGCTTTTAAAAAATGGAGGCTCAAAAGATGATGCTTTAATTGTAGATTTTGATTATAATTTCCCTTCTTATAATTTCCCTGTAAATGTTTCACAGTTTCCTGCAAGTTTTTATATAGATGTAAATAACGATGGTAAAAAAGATTTATTAGCTTCGCCCAACTCTAAAAATGCAAGCGAAACGTTGCGTTCGAGTTGGTTGTATCTTGATATTTCTGATAATGATGTGCCCAACTTTTTCTATGTAAATGATCAATTTTTGAATGAAGAAAGTTTAGATTATGGCACTAGAAGTATGCCCGCTTTTGCTGATATAAATGCCGATGGTTTAATTGATATGGTTGTTGGAAATTATGGTTCTCGTGAGTTTGGTAATGAAATTCCTACTTCATCTTTATCTTATTACGAAAACATTGGAACAGCAGATTCGGCAGTTTTTGAACTTAAAACCAACGATTGGGCTGGCATAAGTGGTTTATTTTCACAAGGATTACACCCAACTTTTGGCGATTTAGATGGTGATGGTGCAATTGATATGATTTGCGGAATGAATGGTGAGGTTTTTCCAAGTGGACAAGATTTGGATGGTAAGTTGTACTTTTTTAAAAATGCCGCTCCAGCAGGAATGCCTTTTGAACTTTCGTTGCCTATTTTACTTTCAGATCAAACTGGAGAAACAATAGATGTAGGGCAATCATCGGCTCCACAATTGGTTGATGTAAATGAAGATGGTTTATTGGATTTGGTTGTTGGCGAGTTTAGGGGAAAAATAAATTACCTTAAAAATATTGGAACGGTTAGTAATTATGAATTTGAATGGATTTCTGATATTTGGGGAAATTTTGATGTTAAAGACCCTGAAGGAACAGGAAAAGGCTACTCTGTTCCTAAATTGGTAAAATTAGATAACGATGAAAATTGGAGTTTGATTGTTGGTTCTTTTGATGGACGTTTGTACCGTTTTACCGATATTGAGGAAAATGCCGAAAATGGAGGAAGTTTTACTTTAGTAGATAATTATTGGTGCAACATTGATGATACAGAACATTCTGCTCCTGCTTTTGCCGATTTGAATAATAATGGCGATTTAGAATTGGTTTCGGGTTGCAAGCGTGGTGGTTTGCTGTATTACACGCCGTTTATAGATTCTACCGAAACAAGTATTACTTCTGCTTTAATAAACCAACAAAATTTGAGCTTCTACCCTAACCCAGCAAACAACTTTATTCAGTTTTATGATACTAATATTGAAGTTGTATCTATTTACAACGCAAAAGGACAATTGATTGAATATAAATCTATTATGAATGAAAATCAGTTAAATATTCAACACCTTAATAGTGGTTTGTATTTTATTGAAACTACTTTTTTAAATGGTGAAAAACGTATGGAGAAGTTGGTGAAGTTGTAGAAATAAGTTTTGAGAATTGCTTGAAGTT
>JAHDDA010000144.1 GCA_020629595.1 Chitinophagales bacterium | reverse complement strand
TGTTCTAAAATTGCTGTTTCTGTTGATTTTACCTCATTTCCATTAAAAATTACACCTTTAATTTTAATACCATAATTCTGTAACATTTTGATAGATAAAATTGTATGATTAATGCTTCCTAGATAATTTTTACTAACCAAAATTACTGGCAAGTTAAAATGTTTTATCAAATCAATAATTAAAAGTTCATTATTTAAAGGGACCATTAAACCACCTGCTCCTTCAACAATTAAGTTATTATTAGTTTTAGGCAATTCAAATGCCGATTTTTCAATTTTAATTCCATCAATTTCAGCCGAATAATGTGGTGAAGCAGGTGTTTTTAAGCGGTAAGTTTCAGCATGAAACTTAGTTTTTGAATTGCTAATTAAACTTCGCACTTTCATTGTATCGGTATTATCTAAATCGCCCGATTGAACTGGCTTATAATAATCAGCTTTTAATGCTTCCACCAAAATAGCAGAAACAACTGTTTTTCCAATTTCCGTATCAATTCCAGTTACAAAATATTTATGTGCGTTTTCTATTTTTTGAGACATGACGAGCTAATATTTCTTTATTATTCTTTTTGGCAAATGTAGAACGTTTTATTTCCCAAAGTAGCTTTAAATTTCCTTTTTTAGCACTCGAAAGTGGCACAATTGGTTTTGGATAATCTTTACCTAATTTGAAATTATAAAAACCTTCTTCTAAAGATGTCATTTTGTACGGCAAAAGTGCATATTGGTCTGGTAATTTGGTCAATTCTGGCAGCCATTTTTTAATAAAAATTGCATCACTATCTTTAGTTAATGCTTGCTTTTCGGGATTGTAAACTCTTATGGTATTAATACCAGTTGTGCTTGCCTGCATTTGAAATTGTGGATAATGAATACCCGGTTCAAAATCGAGAAATTGTTGAGCCAAAAAATCTGCTCCAGCTTGCCAAGGTTGCCACAAGTGATGACATAAAAAAGAAACCAACATAGCTCTACTTCTAAAGTTTATGTAGCCTGTATTTTTTACGCAACGCATACTAGCATCAACCAACGGATAACCCGTTTTCCCATTTTTCCAAGCATTCAAAAAATTATGATTTATTTCGGTTCTTACTTTGTTGAAAGCAGCATTTAGGTTTTGAAATTGCATTTTTTCTTGCATTTCAAATTTTTGTATAAAATGGCAGTGCCAGTATAAACGAGAGGCAAAAGCATTTATATTTCTTTTAAAAGGAACATCATTTTTAAAAATCTCTTTTTGTTGGTAAACCATTCGCATAGACAGGTTGCCATAGGTTAAATATGGCGAAATTCGAGAACAGCTTGAACGGCTTTTTTGGGCTATTGAAACGTGTTGCATATATAATTTTACACGCTTTTTTAAAAAAGAGTTTAGGTATAAATAGCCAGTTTTAGTACCAGCTTGTTGAAATTGTTTGGGGAGTAATTTTATTTCGTGAAGCAAATCAAAGTTTTGGTTAAAAGCTATTTTGTTTTGTTTAGAAAGCTTTATTGTTTTTAATTTTGAAAAATTAATACCGTAAATAGGTTTTTGCATTACTTGTTTCCATAAAACTTCCCAGTTATCTCGGTTTTTTAAGCTTCTAATTATTCCATTTGTTTGAAACTCCCTCCATTCAATACCTTGATTTTTGAAAAAAGAAGCTAAATATTTATCTGTTTCATAAGTTTCAGCAATCCCCGTTTCTTGGTGCGAAAAAATTGTTTTAATTTCATATATTGTACTTAGTTTTTGAAAAACAGAAGTAGCATTTTCGTAAAATATATAAATTTTATGATTCCATTTTGCTAATTCATTATTCATAATTTGTAATGATTGAAACATAAATTGCCAATGTCTAATGTTCCAACTTGGGCTTGCTTTAATTTTGGGTTCAAAGCAAAATAAAAGTAAACAAGGTAAACTTTCTTCTGTAGCAAAAAACAAAGGTAAATGGTCTATTAAACGTAAATCTTTCTTGAACCAAACAATATTTATCTTCTTTTCCACCAGAAAATAAACACTTGCTTAAAAACATTGTTTTGTATTTATGGGTAAAGTTACAAAGCAAAAGTACAAAGCACTTACACCAAACGAAATTGATAGAATAATTGAAATGGCTTGGGAAGATAGAACTCCTTTCGATGCAATTGAATTTCAATTTGGTCTAAAAGAGCAAGAAGTTATTGGCTTAATGCGTAGAGAGTTGAAATTATCAAGCTGGAAACGTTGGAGAGAAAGAGCTGTAAAAGTGTCGCATAAACACGCTAAAAAACAACCACAAGGAATGGAAAGGTTTAAGTGTAAAATGCAACGCCAAATTTCTTTTAATAAAATTTCAAAACGATGAAAAAATTATGAATTATGGCTTTTGAATTTAAGAAGCTATAATTCATAATTTTAGATTCAACTTATTTAATTCACACCTCTTTTTGGCGTTTTAGCAGCTTTTTGCATTTCGGCTTTACTTAATTTATTAGCTTTCGCATTCGATTCTCTGGTTTTTGTCTTTGCATTGTAATATTTAACAAAAGATTTTACAAACATATTCATTTGGCGTGGGTAGCGAGTTTGTAACATTTTAGCTAAATCTGGGCGGCGTAAAATTAAAAAATAATTATTGGTAATATCCTTAACTATATCATCGTGCAAGCCAAGCCAGTTGGTTTTAGATACAGCATTAAAGCGTTCTTTATTATCTTCTAACCATTCATAATTACTCATAATTTTATTAGCAACGTGTTCATTTTCTTTCAACCATTCAATATTAGAAACACTTTTAAAACCGTACATTTCAACCACTTTATCGTAATCATCGGCTTGTTTTTGTAAAGAAAAACCCTCTTCACGATAACGCATAGCTTTTAATTCATTGGTGTTTAATGTACCAGAGCCATCTTTATCGGTAAACTTAAAGTTTTGAGGAATAGAATAAAACACCCATAAGTTGTTTTTGTCAGATTTAATTTCTTCTTGTGAAATTTCACCATCTTTGTTAGTGTCGGTTACCATAATTCGGTAGTTGGTAAACCATTTTAAATAAGTATCTTTTTTTTCTTTTGAAGCAGTTTTTTCTTGGGCATTAATTGTAAGAACACTTAAAAAACAAACTGCTAAAATTGCTAATCTTTTCATTTATATATTTTTTTAATTTTATGTAATATTTGTGAATTTGAGACTTAGAACTAATAAAAAGGTTAAAAGAATGTAAAAGTAATTTCTGTTTTTACAAAAGAGACAAAACATACAAGTGGAAAATTTACTTTTGTAGCCGATTATGGAAAAATTGAAAAATGACTTACTGCTAAGAACAATTGCAGGAGAAGAATGTGAAAGACCACCAGTATGGTTAATGCGTCAGGCAGGAAGAATTTTACCACAATATAGAGCATTAAGAGCCAAATTAAGTGGATTTAAAGAATTAGTGGAAACGCCTGACTTAGCTTGTGAAGTTACCATTCAGCCAATAGATGAATTAGATGTTGATGCGGCTATCATTTTTTCAGATATTTTAGTTGTTCCTGAAGCAATGGGTTTAACTTATGAAATGATTGAAAAAAAAGGACCATTTTTTCCAGAAACAGTTAATTCAAAAGCAGAAATTGATAAACTAATTGTTCCAGACGGAAAGAGTAATTTAGATTTTACAATTGAAGCTATTAAAAAAACGAAGCAAGAATTAAACGGAAGAGTTCCTTTAATTGGTTTTGCAGGCGCACCTTTTACTATTTTGTGCTATATGGTAGAAGGGCAAGGTTCTAAAACTTTTAGCAAAGCTCGGAAATTATTATATGCCGAACCAGAACTTGCACATAAGTTACTACAAAAGATAACAGATACTACTATTTTTTATTTAAAAGAACAAGTAAACGCAGGAGTAAATGTGATACAACTTTTTGATTCTTGGGCTGGAGTATTAAATACTAACTTGTATCTTCAATTTTGTATGCCTTACATAAAACAGATTTGTGATGCTATGGAAAATATTCCGTTTACATTTTTTGCTAAAGGCGCATCTTATGCTTATAGTGCATTTAAAAATCTTAATTGCGAAACTATTGGCTTAGATTGGACAGTAAATGTAAATGAAGTTAAAAGTATATTTGGTAACCAAAAGGTTTTACAAGGTAACTTTGATCCAGCACAATTATATTCCAATAGTGAAAATATTGCTAATGCTACAATTGAAATGATAAATTCTTTTGGAAACTCTAAACATATTGTTAATTTAGGTCATGGAGTTTACCCCGATACGCCTTTAAGTGGAGTAAAAACCTTTGTAAACACAGTTAAGAATTTTAGATATTAGTTTTGAACTTCAGATAAAATGACAGAAAAGAAAATTCGCATACTATTAGTTGAAGATGAAAATACTTTGCGAGAAGCTATAAAATTAAATCTTGAATTAGAAGATTATGAGGTAGTTGCGGTAGAAACTGGCTTAAAAGGTATTGAAACATTTGACAACCAAAGGTTCAATGTAGTAATTTTAGATGTAATGTTACCAGAAATGGATGGCTTTTCTGTTTGTGAGCAAATTAGGTTAAAAAATACTACGATTCCCATAATGTTTTTAACTGCTAAAAATACGCAAAACGACAAACTTGAAGGTTTGAAAAGAGGGGCAGATGACTTTATGACAAAACCTTTCAATTTAGAAGAATTTTTACTAAGGGTAAAAGTTTTGATTAAACATAGCTTAAAAGGTTCAGAGCAAGAAGAGCAATTAACCATTTTTGAATTTGGAAATAACAAGGTAAATTTTTCAACTTACGAAGCAAAAGGAGTAAAGAAACCTTTTAACCTTAGTTACAAAGAGGCGATGCTTCTAAAGTTATTAATTGAAAAAAAAGGGCAGGTTGTATCAAGGGAAGAAATTTTAAGTTCGGTTTGGGGATATGATGTTTATCCTTCAACAAGAACTATTGATAACTTTATTTCTTCATTTAGAAAGTACTTTGAAATCAATCCTAAGCAACCAAAACACTTTTTATCCGTAAGAAGTGTAGGATATAAGTTTATAGACTAACTATTGAAAACAAAAACAATTCAGTTGAAACCTATAGAGATTTTATTAGTAGAAGATAATCCGGGAGATGTAAGGCTCACAATTGAGGCATTTAGCGAATGTTTAACCCCAACAAACATTCACGATGTCGAAGATGGAGTAGTAGCTTTAGATTTTTTGTATAAAAAAGCTCCTTATGAAAATGTGCCTACGCCAGATTTAATTCTTCTAGATTTAAACCTTCCAAAGAAAAATGGAAAAGATGTGTTAGAAGTTATTAAAAGTGATGATTTTTTAAAATCAATACCAGTTATTGTATTAACAACTTCAACAGCAGATTTTGATATAAACAAATGTTATGATTTGTCTGCTAACTGTTTTATCTCAAAACCAATTGACTATGAAAGTTTTATGGAAGTAATTAAATCAATTGAAAGATATTGGTTGAAACTTACAATACTTCCATCACGTATCACTTAAAAACTTGAAAAAACGATTCCAATGCAAAAAGAAAAAGTTAGTATTTTATTAGTGGAAGATAATCCGGGTGATGCTCGGTTAATAGAGATATATTTACACGAAAGCTCAGAAACTGATTTTGAAATTTTTAAAGCCGAAACATTAAAAGATGCCCTTGCTTACGATCCCAAATCTATTAAGTGTGTGCTATTAGATTTATCGTTACCAGATTCAAGTGGACTTGACACAATTAAAAGAGGTGTAGAACATTTTGTAGATACACCAGTAATTGTTCAAACGGGTTTAGATGATGCAACAGTAGGAGTAGAGGCGGTTGAATACGGAGCTTTTGATTATTTGGTAAAAGGGGAACTGAATACAAGATTATTGATAAAAACAATATCTTACGCAATAATAAGATCTGAAAATGAAAACTTAAAAACAGAAAGAGATTTAGCAGAAAGATCGGCTGAATTGAAACAAAGATTTTTGGCAACAATGAGCCATGAAATGAGAACACCATTGAATGTGCTTAAAGGGATGACCAAATTATTGCTGGAAAATGAATATTTACCCAAACAAAAAGAATATTTAGACTCTTTACAAATTTCAGCAGATAACCTTTTAAGAGTAATAAGTGATATTTTAGATATTTCTAAAATTGAATCGAATAAAATTGAGTTAGAAAATGAACGCTTTGATTTAAAAAAGTTACTTGATGAACTTCTTGTAATGTATAAGTTTAGAACGTCAGAGAAAAGTTTAGGATTGTTTAGTCAATTTGACACAAGTTTACCACAATTTGTTATAGCTGATTCTGTAAGACTTAATCAAATATTGATTAACCTAATGGATAATGCCATTAAATACACCGAAAATGGAGAGCTTACTTTGCGTGCAGTTTTGCTTGAAACAAAAGGAGATCAAGTAAATATTGAATTTGGTGTAAAAGATACAGGAATTGGGATTCCAGAAGATAAACATAAAGCAATTTTTGAAAGCTTTGTTCAGGCATCGGCAAGTACCACACGATTGTATGGTGGCACTGGATTGGGACTTAGTATAGCAAAGCATTTAGTTAGTTTATTTGGTGGCGAAATTAAAGTTGAAAGTAAATTAGGAGAAGGTTCGTTTTTTAAATTTAATACTTGGTTGACAGTTAACAACGAAGAGTTTCAACCAAAAGAAATAGTTGTTCCACAAGCAGTTAATGTAGATGCCAATAAAGGAAATATTAAAGTTTTAATGGTTGAGGATCATGCATTAAATCAAAAAATTACCAAAAAATTATTAGAAAGATGGTATGCAGATATTGATTTTGAAATAGCTGACAATGGTCAAATTGGCTTTGAAAAAGTTCGTGATGGTGATTTTGATATAGTTTTAATGGATGTTTCTATGCCTGTTTTAGATGGAATTGAAGCAACAAAAAAGATAAGAGCAGAACTGCCAGAACCTTTATGTAATATTCCTATAATTGCAATGACAGCTCATGCTTTTAAAACAGA
>JAHDDA010000143.1 GCA_020629595.1 Chitinophagales bacterium | reverse complement strand
CTAGAGCGTTTGACTGGCAGTCAAAAGGTCAGCGGTTCGATTCCGCTATCCTCCATTTTTTTACTTTTTTGTCTTTACCCAAACATTTGCAAATAGCGATAATGAAATAATGAACATTGCCAAAAGAGCAATCCAACTTTGTTGTTCTCCAAAAAATATAAAACCAGCTAAAAGGGTAAATATAACTTCGGTATATTTTAGTGGTGAAACAATATTAGCTTCTGCTTCGGCAAATGCTTTAGTCATAAATATTTGAGCAATAAAACCCCAAACACCCATTAATAATAAATAAAGCCATTGTATGCCAATGGGCTGTTGCCAATTAAAAAAACTAAAAAACAAACCAACAATTAAAGCAGTTGACACAAAATAGTTAACAACAACAATTGGATGTTCAGAGTTGCCAATTTTTCTAAGTGTAACATACACAATACCACTAATAAATGCAGAAGAGAGAATACAAATAAGTCCCAAAAAACTAATTCTTGTATCGAAGCCTTTTAATAAAACAACGCCTAAAAAAGCAGAAAGAAAAAACAACCATTGAATTTTCTTCATTTTTTCACCTAAGACTAAAATCGCTATTCCTGCGGCAAAAAAGGGCGATAAATATCTTAATGAAACTGCTGAAGCTAGAGGCATTAGTTGAACTGCTTTAAAAAACAATGCCATAGAACTAACACCTACTATGCCTCTAAAAATTAAAATTTTGGGATTGTTGCCAATCAATGGGATTTTTTGTTGTTTTAAAAACAAAATAGCTAATACTACAGAGCCCAAAGCCCTAAAAAAAACTAATTCAAATGTTGGCAAATGATCTAAGTATCTTACGGTAATATTCATTAAGGCAAAGCAAAAAGCAGATATTGACATATATGCTACTGCTCTTATTAAATTGTTTTCTATATTTTTATTTTTTAAACTCACCTATTAAGAAAATATATTTTTGTTGTTTCAAATCACTAAAATATTTGTATATTTAATAATTAAATACTAATTATTCTATGTCTTTTAATTTTTTTGCCTTTATTGGTGCAGCAGTAATTCCATTATTAATTGGTTCAATTTGGTATAATCCTAAAGTTTTTGGTGCTTCTTGGATACAAGCAATTGGTAAAACAGAAGAAGAATTGAAAGGGGCAAATATGGTACTCATTTTTGGTTTAACATTCTTGTTTAGCTTTTTTCTTTCATTTGGCTTGTTCGGTGCTTGTGTTCATCAATCTGGTTTGGTTCAGCTTTTTGCATATCATCCAGATTTTACAATTGAAGGTACAGAAATAAATAATTTATTTATGCAAGTTATGAACGAATTTGGAGAAAAACATCGTTCATTTGGTCATGGCGTAATTCATGGAGGATTAACGGCTGTATTGTTTGCATTGCCTTTAATTGGTATAAATGCACTTTTTGAAAGAATGGGGGCAAAATACATTGCAATACATTTCTTTTATTGGTTTATTTGTATGATGTTAATGGGTGGAATTGTTTGTCAATTTGGGTAAAAAATTTGATTTAGCATTAGTAAAGATTATCACGATTTTTTTAGTAGGGACGTATTGCAATACGTCCTTACACAGAAAAGGACAAATGAGATGTACCATAAAAATCGTGATAAAGTCTAGTCTTTAAAACGTTTTTTTCTTTTGAACCCTAAGAGATACAATAATTCAGTATATAAAGATATGGTACAATAAAAAACAATTAAATTTTATTGTACCTAGATTCTGAGTACAGTACAAAAATTGAAAGTATAGACTTTTATTGTAAAACAAGGCAGTAAACTACCTTGAAATCCGTTACTTTCAAGGTGAATTTATTCCCTTGCATTTAAGAATTACATTTTTGTCCTGTACTAAAACCCAGATTATATTTTTAAAATCTACTATTTATTAAACAATATACGTAATTGTAGCGTACAACTAATTGCTAATAACTATTCACTAAAAATATGAAAGTAAAATTTTGCGGAGCAGCTCAAACTGTTACAGGAAGCAGTCATTTGCTCACTTTAGATAATGGGTATAAAATTTTGTTAGATTGTGGCTTGTACCAAGGCTATGATGAAAAATTTGAAGAGTTTAACAAGAAATTTCTTTTTAAACCAGAAGATGTTGATTGCATGATTTTATCACACGCCCATATTGATCATAGTGGTAGAATACCCAAACTATGTAAAGATGGTTTTGAAGGAAATATTTATTGTACTAATGCAACACGTGATTTATCGGCTGTAATGTTACAAGATTCTGGATTTATTCAAGAAAGGGATGCAGCTTACAATAATAAAAATTCTAAAAAGTTTGGAACAGAAAAAATAAAACCACTATACACTGTAAAGGATGCTCAACGATGTATTGAACAGTTTGTAGGAATTAGCTACAACCGATGGTTTAAAATTAATGATTTTGTGGAGGTGCTTTTTAAAGATGCTGGTCATATTTTAGGAAGTGCAACGGTAACATTAAAGATTAAAGTAGATGATTATCACACAGAATATTTTGGTTTTACAGGAGATATTGGCAGACCCGATAGACCAATTTTACGTGATCCACAACCAATGCCCGATTGTGATTTTATGATTTGCGAAAGTACTTATGGTGGAAAAGAACACCAAAGTCAACCAAATGATGAAAATGAATTATTAGGTATAATTTATCAAACTTGTATAGAGCAAAAAGGAAAGCTAATCATTCCAGCTTTTAGTGTAGGGCGTACACAAGAAATAGTATATATGATTGATAAATTGGAAACAAAAGGTCGTTTGCCTAAAGTGCCGATTTATGTTGATAGCCCATTGGCAATTAATGTTACCGAAATATTTCAGATGCACCCAGAATGTTTCGATTCTGAAATATTAGATTATATGCGAAAAGATTCCAATCCATTTGGTTTCCGAAATTTACATTACACCAAAAGGGTTGAGCAATCGAAATTAATAAATGATTTAGATAAACCTTGTGTGGTAATTAGTGCTTCTGGAATGGCAACAGCAGGAAGGGTACGACACCATATTTTTCACAATATTGGAGATACTAAAAATACCATTTTAATTGTTGGATATTGTGCTCCTCATACATTAGGAGGTCAATTAAGACAAGGCGTTGAAGAAGTTGGGTTATTTGGAAGGCGTATAAAAGTAAAAGCACAAGTCAAAATAATGGATTCTATGAGTGCTCATGGCGACCAAAAAGAAATATTGGAATTTTTAGACAATCAAGATAGAAAAAAGCTAAAAAAAATATTTTTAACTCATGGTGATTTGGATAGGCAAAAATTATTAGCAAAAGCTTTGAGTGAAAATGGGTTTAGGAAAACTGAAATTCCTCATTTGGGGCAGGTTTTTAATGTTTAATTTGAAAAAACAAATAGGAGTAAAAAATCTAAAATTTCTTACTCCTATCTTTTCTACATTAAATAATGACATCTGAAACCTGAAGTCTAAAATTTATTCAACATAAATACAAGTCAGTTCTACAACAGGACCAACCATACAAGTATTCATTACATTAATAACTTCAATAAATTCAAAATAAATTACACTCCCAATTGCTAAATCTTGAGGTAAATTAACTGGCTCTAAAGTACCCAACATCGGCGATTCAATCAAAAGTCCACAACCTGCTAAATCAAAACTCACGATTTCTCCATAATATCCATTTGGACATTCATTATTGGTATTTGGTTCACAAGGGTAATATATGTTTGGTGTAAAACCTTCACATTCTGCAAAACAAGCATTTGGGAAAGTTAATATAGAACCAGATGGTGTTGCAACACATACAGGATCATAATTTTCAGGACATTCACAAGGCTGAGAATTGCCACATTCTCCATCTTCCCAAACAGTATAGCCAGCACATTCTGCTTCGCAAGCGTTGCCAAACTGTTCAGTTGTTCCATCTGCCGAAATAGCACAAACAGGCATCCATATATCAGGACAAATACAAGGTTCTGTAGTTCCGCATTCTCCATCATTAAGAATATCGAAACCAGCACATTCTGCTTCACAAGCATTTCCAAAAGTTTCTATAATTCCATTTGCATTTATACCGCATACAGGCATCCAAACATCAGTACAAATGCAAGGTTCTGTAGTTCCACACTCACCTGTTTCCCAAACTGTGAATCCTTCACATTCAGCATAACAAGGATTGCTAAATTGCACTGTATTTCCAGTAGCTAAGTCAATAGCACATACAGGATCATAAAAATCTGGACAGTTACAGGGTTCTTGTGTGCCACATTCTCCATCTTCCCAAATAGTAAAACCTTCGCACTCAGCTTCACAAGCATTACCAAACTGAACAGTATTTCCATCTGGACCAATTGCACAAACTGGCATCCAAACCGCTGGGCATACACAAGTTGTATCTATAGGTGTTGTTCCACATTCGCCATCTTCCCAAAATTGCCAACCTGCACATTCTGCACTTGCAGGGTTGGGGTAAGTTATTCCTCCAGCACAAACAGGAGAATATTCATTAGTTACTGCACAAGTAATTAAGGCTGTGGTATCTATTTCCGCAGGGTCGCATTGTTGAAAGTTTTCAGTAGAATGACCATTGCAAATTGCAATACAAGCATTAGCATATAAAACACCATCTACACATATTGGATCATACATAAAATTACACTCACATAAGTCTTGAGTTTCCTCTTCATCGCAAGATTGAAAGACTAAGGAATAAGATATTAAAGATAACAGAATTAAAAAGTATTTACTGAAATCTGAAAAAGTTGTTGGTTGAATTTTCATAACTTTAATTTTTTTGTTCTACACAAAATTAAGAAAAGCTATGGAAACTTAAATAAAACAAAAAAATGGGATTGTACGAAAAAATTAGCAATTACACTTTGATAAATCTTCATAATTAGGGCGGTCGGCAGCTGATTTGTGTACAAAAGTATTTACAACTTTCCCTTTTCTTAAAAGAAATACACCAGGCATTTGATAAATGTCACCCATCTCTTTTCCTTGACCGTTTCCTTTAATAATACCAGAAATAATGCCTCTAACTAATACTTTAATGCCAAATAACTGGCTTAAACTACCTCTTTGAAGTTTGAATTTTTTATATAACAAACTTTCAGGGTCGCTTATGTGAGGAACTTCACCTAATCCATATTTTATCAATTCCTTTTCCGCAACTTCTTCTGGCATCATGTGAACTAAAACTATTCTTGTACCTTTTATTTCTATGTTTTTTCTTACTTCTGAAATATCATTTAATGCTTCTCTACAAAATGTGCATCCAAAATGTCGTAGAAAAACAATTAATGTAGGCCAACGATAAGTCATTTCATTCAACGAAATTCCTTCACTTGTATCAAAATGTTCAAGCGTAATTGAGGCATCGTAATCCATTAACTCAATCATTAAATCATCTTGATATGTGGTTCTTTGGTAAGTGGCTTTTAAAATTAGGAAGAAAGGAATTAACCATATTAAGTCGTTAAGTATTATTATCCAAAATGCTTCAATAGGGAAAATTCCACTAAGATAATTAAAAAGAAAACCAATAGGACCAAATACTTTTCCCAAAAAGCCAACTAATACAATTGGCCAATGGCGTAAAGGATTTATAGAGGCAGCCAAATAGCCAATGCCATAAACACCAACTATCATTCCTACACATTGCCAAATTTGAGGATATAATGGTTGTGTCATTCCTGTGGAGCTAAAGTAAGCACTTGGAAAAAAAATTGCAAAAGCTCCAAACAGTAAATTATAGATGCCAGCTATTATTAATAGTTTCGACATCCAAGGTTTTTCAAATGTATCTACTTTTTGTGTATTCATTATAAGTTCTGAACATTAAATAGTGAAAAAGGTTTTCACCTAATCTCATTTTTTACATTTCGGATTCAGAAACATAGATCAATACTTTTTGTTCAAAAAAAATATAGTAATTAAATATATATATGGGAGATTATAAATTTATCTTTTCAAGATTTGTTCTATCTGATTTTGTTAATTTTGAAACTACTAATTCATAAGAATGATCGATTAACTCGTAAGTTAAATCGGTAGGTAAAGTTTCTAAATCAATCGTATTCCAATGCTTTTTATTCATATGATAGCCTGGAACAATTGCATCATACTCTTCTCTTAATATTTCCGATTTTTTAGGATCACATTTTAGGTTTGCAGTTATGGGTACTTTATCTAAACTTACAAGTGCAAACATTTTATTCATAACCTTAAACACTAAGGTTGTTTCATCAAAAGGAAAATCTTCAAAAGCCCCTTTTTTTGATTGACAATAAATTCTAAAATCATTAACATTCATTCTACCAAAATTTAGGTACTAAAAAACACTAAAAATCTGGTATTTCAAAATAATTATATAGCCAGTACATTTGCCTTAAATTAATTTTTAAATTTATATGAGCTGTTTTTATAAAATTTCTTTATTGTTAATCTTCGTTTTATTTGTTGAATCTTGTAGTAATAATGATTCAAATTTTGATATTCCAACAACTTACGAGTTTGAGAATGTAAATTATAATGGGCAGATAACTAGATTAGAAATGTTAGAAGAGTTAACTAATTACTTAAAATCTGCTAACCAGCAAGGTGTTGTTTTAGATGCAAATATTTTGTTTAATATGTATGCAAATGAGAATGCACCTTTTGAAAGTAACGAGTTAAATGAGGCTACAACAAAACAATTGAAAAATAAAACTTTTGAACCAGACCAAGAATTATTCATAGAAAGAATGAATAAAATTGCTTTAGCAAGCCAATCTGTTGTAGAAGGAGAAGGTGGTGTGGCTGGAGTTGTTTCAACAAATTCTAGAAGTGTTTTATTAGATGAAAATGGAAAAGAACTTACCCAGCTAATTGAAAAAGGTTTGATGGGAGCTTGTTTTTTCTACCAAATTTCAGAAGTTTATTTAAGCGAAGATAGGATAGGGGAAGCAGTAGATAACACTACCGTTATTGAAGGAGAAGGAACAGCTATGCAGCACCATTGGGATGAGGCTTTTGGATATTTTGGAGTGCCTGTTGATTTTCCTTCTAACATCGAAAATATCCGTTTTTGGGG
>JAHDDA010000142.1:5493-7077 GCA_020629595.1 Chitinophagales bacterium | reverse complement strand
TATGTTACCGTAACTATTGATGTTGATGAAAATACAGGTTATGGTTCTCCATACTTATATTCTTATGATGGTGGTTTAAGTTTTGTTGAAGCATCAAGTTTAGAATTATTGGCTGAAGAAAATCCAACAATTTCTGTAAGAGTAAGAGATGCAAAAGGTTGTTTAAGTAATTTCCAAACCTTTACTTTAGGAAACAACGGAGAGCTTTCACCTTCTGTTTCTTGTAATGAAAACGGTTTTGTAACAGTTGATTTAGGATATACAGGAACAAACTTTAGTGCTTTCTATACCATTAATGGTGAAACAGCTCCAATTCTTTCAACAAGTTTTGAATTGGAAGTCTTACAGGCAAGTATGCTATCTATTCAAGTAATAGATAATTCTAGTTCTGTTGAAGATGGTTGTGAGTTAACAGGAGAAATTATGGTTTATCCAGCTATTGATTTAACTGTTGAATTAAACTCAACAGATTGTCAACAAGCCGAAGTAGCAACAACTATTTCAGCTACAGGTGGCAATGGAACTTACGACTTAACTATTGACGGAGAAAATATCTTGAATTTCTCAGCTGAAACCATACAATCTTTAGATGCAGGGACACATATTATTTCAGTTACAGATGTTGCAGGTTGTACGGCTACCGAAACTGTTGTAATTGAAGAAGCTGATATTCTTGAAAAACCAATTTTGGTATATGATGCTTCATTGAGTTCTGCAACTTCGGTTTGTGGAAATGATGAATTAACGCTTACAGTTGCTGGTGGTAATACGTATCAATGGATGATTGATGGCGAAATTCAGTCAACAACAAGTAATCAATTAACAGCTTCTTACTCAGCAAATTCTAATGTGAGTGTTGCTGCTGTAAATGGTGATTGTGTTGGAGAAGCCTTAGAAATCAACATTACCTATTATCCTGAATTGAGTAATACTGTACCAGAAATAACCTGTAATACAGATGGTACTTATACCGTTGAATTTGAAGTTAGTGGAGGAAATATTACGCAACCATATTTTGTAAATTCAAATGGAGTTGTGATTGAAAGTGTAGGAGTAATTTCTGCAACCTATTCACTTGGCACAGCTTACAACTTTGAAATTACAAGTCCAGAATCTGGATGTACATTAACTGTATCTGGGGCAGAAAATTGCCCTGATCCAGAATTAGGTATAGGTTGTAATCCTGTTTTAGCTCAAGGTTCTTTAGATTGCGAAAGTGGTCAAGTTACGGTATTTGTTTCTGATGCTGGAAATAACTTTGAAGTATTGAGTATTGAAGGTGCTAATTCATTTACAACAAATGTAGAAAATGGTTTTGGCGGTGTAGTTGTAACTTTTGATGTTGTTGATGGAGCAAGTAACTTCACAATGAATTATTTACCAGGCGGTAATGGTTGTGGTGGTTCATTAAGCTACAATATCTCAATTGATTGTAGCAATGTTACAGCCGTTGATTTATTACGCTTTGATGGAGAAGTAAAAGAAGAGGGTAATCTTTTGAGTTGGGTAACTGCACAAGAACAAGATGTTGACTATTTTACCTTAGAACGTTCTAAGGATGGAGTAAGTTTTGAACCAGTTGGC
>JAHDDA010000142.1:0-5393 GCA_020629595.1 Chitinophagales bacterium | reverse complement strand
ATTGCTATAAATGTTTATAGTGTTATTGGGAACTTAGTACAAACAGTAAAAGTAGAAAGTTTAAGCGGTGCTAATACCTTCCAAATTGACGTTTCTAATTTTGCTACTGGCACTTACTTTATTGTTATTAATGATGGTAAGCAAATAAAAAAGGCAAAGTTTATAGTTGATTAAGTTTTGCTTTGTTGAATGTTTTTTCAAAGTCCGACATCTTTAATTAAAGTGTCGGGCTTTTTTTATGTTTCTATGGCATTAGCACACCTTTCTCCATCTATTGCTGCCGATAAAATACCACCAGCATAGCCTGCTCCTTCTCCGCAAGGGTATAATCCTTTAATTTGAGGATGTTCTAAAGTTTCCCAGTTTCTAGGAATACGAACAGGTGATGAGGTACGAGATTCTGGTGCGTGAACAACCGCTTCGTTAGTATAATAGCCTTTCATCATTTTACCAAATTCTTGAAAGCCAGCTTGTAAAGTTTGGTGTATGAATTTAGGGAAAATATTACTGAACTCAACACTTGTAGTTCCTGGAATATACGATGTTTTCGGAATAGAAGTAGATGTTTTCCCATTTACAAAATCTACTAAGCGTTGAGCAGGAACTGCTTGTGTTTTACCTGCCAATTGCCACGCTTTTTGTTCTATCGCTTGCTGAAAATAAACACCCATTAATTCTCCTTTGTGGGCAAATTGCTGCATATCTTCTAAACGTAATTCTACTACAATACCCGAATTAGAAGTGGCTTTATCTCGCTTACTGGGCGACCAACCATTGGTAACTACCTCGCCTTCATTAGTAGCACAAGGGGCAATTATGCCACCCGGACACATACAAAACGAATAAACTCCTCGGTTTTTCACCTGTTTTACCAATTTGTAAGAGGCGGGTGGTAAAAACTCACCACGTTGATGGCGTTTGTATTGTATTTTATCAATTAAAGCCTGTGGGTGTTCAACCCTTACACCCAAAGCAAAAGGCTTGGCTTCAATTTTTATCTTTTTTTTGTTCAATAATTCAAAAATATCACGAGCCGAATGTCCTGTTGCTAAAATTACATTTTGAGCTTCTATTTTATCGTTATTTTGGCACAAAACACCTCGAATTTGATTATTTTTAATGATGAAATCAACTACTTTGGTATTGAAGTGAACTTCGCCGCCGTATTCAATAATGGTTTCTCTTATATTTTGAATTATTTGTGGAAGTTTATTTGTTCCTATATGCGGATGAGCATCAACTAAAATATCTTGTTTTGCTCCGTGAGCAACTAAAATATTTAAAATGCGTTCTAAAACGCCTCGTTTTTTAGAACGTGTATAAAGTTTTCCATCTGAATAAGTACCTGCACCACCTTCTCCAAAACAATAATTAGATTCTGGATTTACAATATGTTCTTTATTTAATTTTGCTAAATCTCTACGGCGTGCTTTTATATCTTTCCCACGTTCTAAAATTATTGGTTTTTTACCTAATTCAATTAAGCGTAAAGCGGCAAATAAACCAGCTGGACCTGCACCAATGATTATTACTTTTTCGGCATTTGAAACGTTTTGGTACTTGGTTTCAAATTGCTTGTTTTCAATAATTTCATTATTCAAATAAACGGCAACTTTTAGGTTGTATCTTATGTTGCGTTGCCTTGCATCTAATGAACGTTTAAGTGATTGAATATGCGTTATTTCGTTTTCAGATACAGCTAATTCTTTAGCAATTTTTTGCTTTAAAAACGCTTCGTTAAAAGTTTCTTCAGGGCTAAGTCGCAGTTGTAATATTTGCAATTAAGTACTAAGTATTAAGAATTAAAAAATGTGTTTATACAATTTATGGAACTTAATCTTCATCTTCCTGCTTAGGAAAAATGACCGTTTTGTAAATTTCATTAAGTGAAATAAAAATATCTAAAGAACGGATGTGTAATTCATTATTTAATCCTTTTGCTTCGTGAAAAGACCAAAGGTTATCGCCTTGTTTGTATATTGTTTCAATTAATGGTTTGTGTTGCGAAACAAGTATGTATTCTTTGAAAGAATCAAGCGTTTTGTATTTTTTAAATTTAGCATTTCTATCATAAAGTTCGGTAGATTTTGATAAAACCTCAAAAATTACGGTTGGATTAGTGATAGCTTCTTTATCAAAACTGCTTATTTTTTCTTCACCACAAACCACAAATAAATCAGGGTGTAAGGTAGTTTTATATTCGTCGATTGCTAAACCTGTGTCAGAGTTAAAAGGTTGACATTTATTACCTTTCAATGCTTGCCATACCGAACCAGTTAAATTCGTTCCAATTTTTCCGTGGTTGCGTGTTCCACCAGCCATAAACACAATATCGCCGTCCCAAAAGTCAAGGCTACGTATATTTTCTCCATCGTGAATTATACCTTTTGTATTAATCTTGTCTTGAAGCTCGTAATATTCTTCA
The DNA here is from genome assembly GCA_020629595.1 of Chitinophagales bacterium. Classification (GTDB taxonomy): domain Bacteria; phylum Bacteroidota; class Bacteroidia; order Chitinophagales; family UBA2359; genus JAHDDA01. The sequence goes on along the minus strand of JAHDDA010000142.1, from coordinate 2,968 downwards.
AGTGTATATTTCTTTTTTTGTAATTTAACAGCACCCATATAAGTAATTTTACCAAAGTTACCATTCTTTTACCTCAATTGTATCGTTCATTTCGGTATTTAAAAAGGTAGATAAGCGTTTTAATACTTTTTTCTTATCATAAGAATTTATTCCTTTTTTAAATTTAATTAAAGCAGTTGTTTCAATGGCGTTTTCTTTGGTTTCAAAGTTAGACATTTCTAAATCACCAATCCAGAATTGTGTTATTTCATTAAACAACGTATCTACCTTTTCAGTAATTGAAAGGCTTACCCTTTGTGTAGTATCTTTTATAGCAAAGTTGGCTAATTCTATTTGAATAGAATCTAATTTGGCGTTAATTTTTGCTTCTAATTGTTCAGTAGAATGCGTTAATTTTAGGTTGTATTTTTGTTCCAAATCATTACCAAATTTTCCCATATCAGGTAACTCTACCGATGAATAATTTAAGTCTAAGTTCTCACAATTCGCACAAAGCGTACTTTTAATATGCTTGTACATATTAAACTCATCTGCATCTTCAATAGGTGTTCCGTATAAATATACACTTACCTTTCTACTGTCATTTTCTTTATTTTCGTTTATGATAATATCTTGAATTTCACCATCATATTCGCTTAATGAAGCACGTAAATAGTTTTTTATTTGATTTTCGGTTCGTATATCACTAATTATTTCCATCATTTTTAATATACTTGGCAAAGTAACTAAGCCAACAAAAAGGAAAATAAATAATTGGTTTCGTTTTTTATCATTGTCATTTAAGTATTCTTTATAGGGATAACGTAGTAAACGAACAATTAAATAGGTTGCTAAGGCTACAAAAACGGTGTTTAAGAAAAATAAATAAATTGCGCCTGAAAAAATTTCCCAGTTTAAATTGGCAATTCCAAAACCAGCAACACAAACAGGTGGCATTAATGCAGTTGCAATTGCTACACCTGGAACAGCATTTATTAAATCTTTACGTGAACTTGCTACAATACCTGCAACACCACCAAAAAAAGCAACAAGTACATCAAGTAAATGGGGTTGAGTACGAGCCATTATTTCTGGAGTTTCTGCTCCAAAAGGCGTTAGGTAAAAGTAAATTATACTTGTAGTTAATGCTATAAAAAGGGCAATCCCATAATTTATAAGAGATTTAGCCAATAATTTTCTATCGTAAATACCAACAGCTAAACCAATTCCTAAAATTGGCGACATTAAGGGAGAAATTAACATTGCTCCAATAATTACAGCCGATGAGTTGAGGTCTAAACCCAAGGAAGCTACAAAGATTGAACAAATAAGCAACCAAACGTTTGCTCCTTGCATTACAATATTACTTTTAATGCGTTCAACCGTTCCTTTGCGATCTAATCCATCACGTAAATCGAATATATGCGAGAATAAATTGCCAAAGTATTCACTTAGAGTTTTACCACTATACGACGTTAGGTCAACTTTGGGTTTATCTGAATTTGTTTTCATAAATTATTAATAGTATTAATATTTTCTTGTAGAATTTTTATAAAATTGCAATCCTTTAAGAGTAGAAAAGTTTTGTACTTTCCTCTTTAAGACTGCTTTTTTCAAAAATAGTAAGTGCAAAAGTATTTGATATATGAATAAGATAAAAATTGGCGTTATAAGAGAATATAAAAATCCACCAGATTTTAGAGTACCTTTACCACCAGCTTATTGCAAACAGTTAATAAATAAGTTTCCTCAAATAGACTTGGTTGTTGAAAAATCACCGAACAGATGTTTCAAAGATGAAGATTATGAGACTGAAGGAATTAAATTGGTAGAAGATGTTTCGGACAGAGATATTTTAATTGGGGTAAAAGAAGTGCCTAAAGAAAGGTTATTAGAAAATAAAATTTATTTTTTCTTCTCGCACACCCACAAAAAGCAAATATACAATAGAGAACTCCTACAAACTTTCTTGAAAAAGAATATTAGAATGGTAGATTATGAATGTTTGCGTTATGAAAATGGAAAAAGAGTAATTGGTTTTGGACGTTTTGCAGGTATTGTTGGTGCACACAATGGTTTACAGGCTTATGGAATGAGAACAAGTAAATTTGCTCTTCCACCCGCTTATGTAATGAAAGACTTCAAGCAAATTAAAGAATATTATAAGCGTGTTTCTTTTCCAAATTTTAAAACCATAATTACTGGTGAGGGCAAAGTAGCATTAGGTTCTTTAGAAACTATGCGAGCTACGGGCATAAAAGAAGTTTCGCCCAATGAGTATTTGAAGAATAATTTTAATGAAGCCGTTTTTACACACCTGAGATACGCTGATTTTTATGAACGAAAAACCGATGAAGGTTTTGATAGAGAAGAATTTAAAAAATATCCAGAGTTGTATTGTTGTCCATTTGAAAAGTATTACACTTCAACAGATTTATTTATAAATGGTATTTATTGGAGTAATAAAAATCCAGTTTATTTTACTGCTGAAGAAATGAAACAAGAAAATTTTAGAATTAGCGTAATTGCCGATGTTACTTGTGATATTGCTAAACCTAATGCTAAAGTACCAACTTCATCAATTCCTTCAACTTTAGATGCAAGTGTAATTAAAAACCCTGTTTTTGGGTATAACAAGGGAACTGGTAAAATGGATTATCCTTATCAATCGAATACAGTTGATATGATGACAATTGATAATTTACCCAATGAATTGGCAAGAGACGCATCTCAAGATTTTGGTAAAAATATGGTTGAATTAATCATTCCAGAATTAATAAAACCAGAAGCAAGTAATATTATTGCTGGTGCAACTTTAACCAGAAATGGCAAACTAACAAATGAATATGCCTATTTACAAGATTTTGTTGATGGATTTTAAGATAGTAGAACAAAAATTTTCATAAATTTGGTAAATGATAAAGTATTAAAGCAAAAGAGTTTTAAAATCTTATTTTTATAAATCCAAAAAATCATCCTTCATTGCGTG
>JAHDDA010000141.1 GCA_020629595.1 Chitinophagales bacterium | reverse complement strand
GCTCTATTAGCTCGTTCATCTTTCTCTAATTCGTGATTGATTAAACCAAATCTTAAATGATTTTCCCAACGCCCATTAATTTTCAAATAATTTGGCGAAAAACCTTCTTTAACAAAACCTAAATTTTCTACCAATTCAATTGAATGTTCATTAAAAGGCATAATATTGGCTTCAATTCTGTGCAACTTATAAACATTAAACATAAATTCAACAGCCTTTTTTAAAGCTTCTGTCATAAAGCCTTGATTCAAATGATCTTTATCCATTCTGTAACCAACGTGGCAGGCTTGCAAAGCTCCTCTTACAATGTTTGTAAAGCTAATATCACCAATAATTCTTGAGTTATTATGGTCGTTTACATCAAATAACCAAAACCTTACTAATTCTCCATTTTGGGTTTTCTGTTCGTAAGTTTTTAATAGATCTATTTGATATTCTAAAGTGTAATAATTTTCATCATACAATGGCACCCAAGGCTGAAAATGGCTTAAATTAATTTTTAGATAATCTAATACTAAAGCCGCATTTTTACTGTCAAGTTGTTTTAGAATTAATCTATCAGATTGAAGACTAAAAGATTGCTGATGCTGAATAAAGTTTCTCATGGGTTTCTTTTAAAATTTTATTTTATAGGCAAAACAGCCATAGTTAATCTACTTACACAAATTAATTCTTCAATTTGGTTTCTAATTTCAATATGCCAAACGTGTGAACTTTTGCCCAAATGAATTGGGGTGGCTTTTCCAATTACCCACTCCCCTTCTTTAGCACTTTTTATATGGTTTGCGTTAATGCTTTGTCCTACACTAAAATACTTTGTTGAATCAATAACCAGAAATGAGGCAAAGCTGCCTAATGTTTCTGCTAATACAACACTTGCTCCTCCATGTAGCACTCTAAACGGTTGAACAGTATTTTCATTTACAGGCATTTTAGCTTTCAAAAAATCATTTCCTAACTCAATAAATTCAATACCCAAACAACTAACAATTGTATTTTTGTTTGCAATTTTACTTGTTTCAATATCTACATTATCTGAAAACCAAATACTCATAAATTAAATTTCAATGGTAAATATATTCCAAGTGTTGCTTGTCTGCTTAATACTCTTGTTACATTTCTTTTAAGATTTTTTAAACAATTCAATGTGAATAATTAGTGCCTTTAACGCTAAAAAACTTAAATTTGCAACTGTTTTTAACATTTCCCTTAGCAAAAATGACTTTACAATAATGACTTTAGAAAGAGAACAAAAACTAAAAAATGTTATTTCAAAAAAGCAAAAAGGATTAACAATAATTTTAGAAAATGTTCACGATCCTCACAATATCTCTGCTGTTTTAAGAAGTTGTGATGCGGTAGGCATTTATGAAGTTTACATTGTTTATACCGAAGAAAAGTTACAGAAAAGTTTAGGTAAAAGAAGTTCTGCAAGTGCAAGTAAATGGCTTACAATCAATTATTACTTCAATCTTGATGAATGTATTAATGATGTTAGAAAAAAATACAATTCTATTTATGCAACTCATTTAAACCAAGAAAACCCAAATTCTTTATACAATTTAAAACTTACAGAAAGCTGTGCTTTACTTTTTGGAAATGAAAAAGATGGCGTAAGTGATAATGCACTTGCTTTATGTGATGCCAATTTTATTATTCCACAATACGGACTTATTCAAAGTTTAAATATTTCAGTTGCTTGTGCAGTAAGTTTATACGAATGCTTAAGACAAAGAGAAATTGCGGATATGTATAATAAACCAACTTTTTCAACCGTTGAACAAAAAGCCATTTTTACTGAATGGTCTAATAAGTAATTACGCTTTTTTATAACAAAATTATGAAAGGAATTATACTTGCTGGTGGTTCTGGAACAAGGCTTTACCCAATAACATTAGGAATAAGCAAGCAGTTAATGCCCATTTATGACAAACCAATGATTTATTACCCACTATCTACTTTAATGATGGCTGGAATAAATGAAATTCTAATTATTTCAACCCCCGAACATTTACCATTATTTAAAAATTTATTAGGTGACGGTAAAAACTTAGGTTGTAGATTTGAATACAAGGTTCAAGAGAAGCCAAATGGTTTAGCTCAAGCATTTGTTATTGGCGAAGAATTTATTAAAAATGATGCTGTTGCTCTAATTTTAGGAGACAATATTTTTTATGGAACAGGATTAGGTTATGCACTAAAACAAAATTACAACATTACTGGTGCAACAATTTTCGCTTATCACGTATCAGATCCAGAAAGATACGGAGTTGTTGAATTTGATGAAAGTAAAATCGCTATTTCTATTGAAGAGAAACCCCAAAGCCCTAAATCGAATTATGCAGTTCCTGGACTATATTTTTATGATAACAATGTTATTGAAATTGCAAAAAATCTTCAACCTTCAGCACGTGGAGAATATGAAATTACCGATGTAAACAAAGTATATCTCGAACAAAAAAAACTAAAGGTATCTATTTTAGAAAGAGGTACAGCTTGGTTAGACACAGGCACTTTTGATTCTTTAATGCAAGCAAGTAATTTTGTACAGGTTATTGAACAAAGACAGGGATTAAAAGTTGGTTGTATTGAAGAAATTGCCTTCAGAAATGAGTTTATTTCCAATAAACAATTAGAAAAACTTGCACAACCACTTTTAAAAAGTGGATATGGCGAGTATTTATTAAGTCTTATATAAAACTGAATGAAAAACATATTAATAACAGGTGGAGCTGGCTTTATTGGTAGTTCATTAGCCGAAAGATTAGCTAAAAATCCAAAGTATAATATATTAATAGTTGATAATTTACTAACTGGTAAAATCGAAAATATACCACAGGCAAACAATGTTACATTTATAAATGCCGATGTGAATAACACAGTTGATATGGCTGAAGTATTTTTCAAAAACGAAATTAATTATGTTTTTCATTATGCGGCTGTTGTAGGTGTAAGAAGAACACTAGAAAATCCACTTTTTGTTTTACACGACATAGAGGGTTTTAAAAACATCTTATCAAACTGTGTAGAGCATAGCATTGAAAGAGTTTTTTATGCTTCTTCATCTGAAGTTTATGGTATTTCAAAAGAATTTCCTCAAAATGAAGAAAGTACACCTTTAAATGCAAGACTGCCCTACTCTATTGTTAAAAGCGTTGGCGAATCTTATTGTGAATCTTTTAAACAAGAGCATAATTTAGATTACACAATTTTCCGATTTTTTAACACCTATGGACCTAACCAAAGCCCCGACTTTGTTGTTTCAAGATTTATTGATAAAGCCATTCAAAACGAACCCATAACAATTTATGGCGATGGTTCTCAATCAAGAACTTTTTGTTTCATCAACGATCATTTAGATGCCTGTTGTAATGCACTTGAAAACAAGCAATTTGTGAACGATGTAGTAAACATTGGAAACAATAAAGAATATTCGATTTTAGAATTAGCTGAAACCATAATTGAATTAACTAATTCGTCTTCAGAATTAATATTTAAGCCTGCAAGAAAGCGTGGCGATATGCAACGCCGCCAACCCTGCATTTTAAAGATGAATAAGTTACTAAACAGAAAATTTACAAGTCTAACTGAAGGCTTACAACAAATAATACAACTTAGAAGCCCAGAAAGATCAATAGAAAATTAAAGATTAATGAAAATATTAGTTACTGGTGGATGTGGATATATAGGTGCTCATACCATTATAGATTTATTAGAAAACGATTACGAAATTGTAAATATTGATAATAATTCACGTTCAACTACACAACATATAAATGCTATTGAAAATCAATTTGGTAAAAAAATAAAAAATTACACCATTGATTTATGTGATAAAGCAGCTGTAAAAAGTGTTTTCGAGCAAGAAAAAAACATTGAAGGTATTATTCATTTTGCTGCATTTAAAGCTGTTGGCGAATCTGTTCAAATTCCATTAGAATATTATAGAAATAATTTAGTTTCACAAATCAATTTACTGGAACTAGTGGAGGAATTTGGAATTAAAAATTTTGTTTTTTCTTCTTCTTGTTCTGTTTATGGAAACACAACAGAACTTCCTGTAACAGAACTAACACCACGTCAAGAAGCAGAATCGCCCTATGGTAATTCAAAGCGTATTGGCGAAGATATGATAAGAGATGTAGCTAAAGTAAGTAAAAACAACTTCATTGCTTTACGATACTTTAATCCAATTGGAGCTCACCCAACTGCTTGTATTGGAGAAATTCCTTACGGTCCACCACAAAACTTACAACCTGTAATAATGGAAACTGCTCTAGGTAAACGTCAATTACTTAAAGTATTTGGCAACGACTACCCTACTCGTGATGGCTCTTGTATTAGAGATTATGTACACGTAATGGATGTAGCACACGCCCATACTTTAGCATTAAAATATTTGGTTGAAAATAAAAATGAAGACAATTACGAAGTGTTTAACATAGGTTCTGGAGATGGTGTTTCAGTTTTAGAAATGATTAATGCCTTTGAAAAAACTGCAAATCAAAAATTGAATTATGAAATTGCAGAACGCAGAGCTGGTGATGTAGTTGCCGTTTACGCTGACAATGCTAAGACTCGAAAAAGTTTGGGCTGGGAACCACAATATAGCTTAGACGACATGATGCTTTCGGCTTGGGAATGGAATAAAAAATTGACTTAAATTACTTGAAAACAAACAAGAAATGACATTTAAGTAAGTTTTAAACAAAAATAAATTTCACCTATAAATATATTTGTTAAATTTAAACAACCTTATCCCAAACAAGTCTTATGAATACAAATCTAAAAATGAATATTTTACTAATAGCATTATTGTTTTTAAATGCTTGCAATCCATCTTCTGAAGTAAAAGAACAAAAAAAGTTGCTTAGTAAAGGAGATACAACAGCAAGTATAAAAGGTGAAAAAATTAGGGTAATGTTTTATAACATTGAAAACCTATTTGATACAGTAGATGATCCTAACAATAAAGGAGATAATGAATATTTACCAACATCTAATATGCAATGGACGCCTGAACGCTACAAAAAAAAGCTGAACGATTTAAAAAAAGTGATTAATGTAGCTGAAACACCTGACTTAATAGGATTTAGTGAAGTAGAAAATAAGAAAGTTGTTGAAGATTTAGCTAAAACAATTGGAGAAAAAGATTGGGGCGTTGTTCACAATGATTCTCCTGATGAAAGAGGTATTGATGTTGCATTATTGTATAATAAAAAAGTTTTTTCTGTAAAAGAAAAAGATTTTATTCAAGTAAACCTTCCAGAAGTAAAAAATGATAGAGGTAAACTTGAAAAAGACTTTACAAGAGAAATTTTATATGTTTCTGGAAAATTAGACAAAGAAACGGTTCATATTTTCGTTAATCATTGGCCCTCTCGTAGAAGCCCCGATGAAGCAAGGATAGCCGCTGCAAAAGAAGTGGCAAAACGCACCGATAAAATTTTAGCCAAAAATGAAAATGATAAAATTATCATTATGGGCGATTTTAATGATGAGCCAGCCAATTTAAGCATTGCTAAAACATTGAAGGCAAAAAACCCTGATGCTGTTGATAACTTTGAAAAAACAGCTTTATACAATTTAGCATATCCTGCATATAGAAATAACCAAGGCTCTTACAATTACAAAGGCGATATAAATATGTTAGACCATATAATTGTATCTGGCAATATGCTAACTGGTAAAAATAACATTGTTACCAATGATAAATATTTTAATATAGTACAAAAAGACTTTATGATATACGAGCATCCAAAGTATGGCAAAATGGCAAACCGCACCTTTGGAAAAGAATATTACGGAGGAATTAGCGACCACTTTCCTATTTATACCGATATTTATGTAGCAAAGTAAGTTTAAAACTATACAACTTTCAAAAAGTATAGCTATATTTACCCTATGGCTGATAATAAGATAAAATGTCCCAGATGCAATTCCGATTGGATTATAAAAAGCGGTAGAGTAAAAGGCAAACAGCGTTACAACTGTAAAGATTGCAATTACTTCTTTACTGTAAATAAACTGGGCAAGCGTTTAGACAATTATTATGTTGTTAAAGCCCTTCAGCTTTATTTACAAGGCTTAGGATATAGAGAAATTGAAAGAATTTTAGGTATAAGTCATGTAACCGTTATGAAATGGGTAAAACAGTATTTCAACGAAGTGCCTGAAATTGATAAAGCAGCCTTTGATTATCAAATGTTAGATAGAAAAGAGTTATCTAACTTTTTGGGTATTCCCGATTTTGTAGAATTTAAAGAAAAAGATATTGCAGGATATGGATTTTCTGTTGCCAAAATTGGTGAAAAATATATGTTAATGAAGTGGAGGATTAAAGAAGATTAATCTTCTTTAGTACAATTACATTCTAAATTTTGTAGAAAGGTGTGTTTATTTACTAGTTAGCAACAATCCAAACTTGATGTGTAAACATTTATTGATAATCATATTTATTTTGGTAAGTAGTACAGCTTATTGTCAAGTTGAAGATTATTTTCTTTTTGTATCTGTTTCTGAAGAAGATTGGAGTATGAGAAAAATTGACTCAACTGGATTTTATGTACCATTGAATGGAGATACATCAATAGTTAGGTTTTATTCTCAACCACGAGGACAATACAAGCATTTTGAAAATGGAACATTAATTTTTAAAGGAGAAATATTAGGATTTCAAGGAGTAGATCATTATTACAAAAATGGAAAATGGATAGAATTCTATTCTAATGGAAATAAAAAGACTGAATCATATTTTTATAGAAATTACTTGATTGGAGATTATTTTGAGTATTATCCTTGTGGAAAGATTAAGGAGAAAAGAAATTATTCCATTATTTCAGATGAAAATGGTTTTTATGATTCTCTACTTTCTGGTGGAGTTTATTCTTATTATGAAAATGGTGGGTTAAAAACAATAAAAATGTTTGGAGTTAAACAAGATACCATTATTATAAAAGTTTATGATTTTGATACAGATAAAATTATTGACGATAAAAGAATACTTGGTTTTAAATCTGTTGAAACTGGAATTTGGTATAGTTTTGATGAAGATGGTAAACTCTTAAATGTTGAAGAAAAAAGAGACTAAAGTTGCTAACAAAAACTAAGCACAACTTGGCAGAGAAGTCGTAGTTTGTAAAATTTTGCTTACCTTTACTTTTTTAATTTTTC
>JAHDDA010000140.1 GCA_020629595.1 Chitinophagales bacterium | reverse complement strand
GGTGTTACAGGTACTCAATTTGACCCAGGAGTGGGAGCAGGAACTTATACCATTACTGCTACTTACACACCAGCAAACGCTGTTGGAACTAACATAGATACTGATGATACTGTTTGTGAAACAGGATTAGATTTTGAAATCACAATTAATCCTTTACCAGATGCGAGCTTTACTTGTCCAAGTGGAAACGTAGATTTGTGTGGAGGCATAGTAAATCTAAATCCGCCTATTCCTGGTGGTGTTTGGACTGGAACAGCCGCTAGTAATGTAACAAACGACCAATTTGACCCTTTAGGATTAACTGTTGGTGTAACTTATACCTTAATTTATACAGTAACAGATGCTGATGGATGTTCAGACTCTAGTGCCGAATGTAGCTTCACTATTATTCAAACCTGTGAAGCAGATGGTGGTAGATTTTAATATTTATTGAAATTTATACAATTAATCCCTTACAGCTTTTGGTTGTAAGGGATTTTTTATTGCCTATTTTTAAATATTGAAGCTATATTAGCTAACCATTTCCAACACCAAATCTTTAGCGGCATTTAAGGCTGTTTCGCCAGGCGGTTTGCCATCTATCATTTGCCCAATTTCGTAAATATGCTCTTGTTTACTAAGGCGTTTTACACTTGAAACAGTTTGTTCACCCACATCTTGCTTGTAAACAAAGTAATGATTTTCGGAACAACTGGCAATTTGTGGTAAATGGGTTATGCAAATTAGTTGGTGCGATTGTGCTAATTGTTTTAAAGCTCGTCCTACTTTTTTGGCTACTTCACCAGAAATTCCTGTATCAATTTCATCAAAAATAAGCGTAGGCATTGCCATTGAACCAGCTAAAATACTTTGTATTGAAAGCATTAAACGAGATAATTCACCACCAGATGCTACTTTTTTTAAAGCAACAAAAGGCATTCCTTTATTTGCCGAAAATTGCCACTCAATACTATCAAATCCGTTAATACTTAATGCTTCTTCATTCCAAAGTTGTACTTTCAACTTGGCGTTTTCCATTCCTAATGAACTCAATAATTTATCGGTTCTTTGTTCAATTATTGGAATAGTTGCTTTTCGTTTTATTGAAAGATGTTTTGCTTTTTCTTTAAGCACTTTTTCTTGTTCAGCGATACTATTTTTTAATTCTTGGATATTAGCATCGGCGTTTTCAATACTACTTTTTTTGTTATTTAGTTGTTCAATTACGCTTAATAAATCATTAATTGAATGAACTTGATGTTTGTTTTGTAATCTAATAATTAAGTCTAATCTTGCTTGTAATTGGTTTAGTAAATTAGGATTATTTTCAATGGTTTCGTTTTTATTATTTATTTCAGAAGCTACATCTTGTAATTCAAAAATACTACTTTCAATTCGCTTGCTAAAATCTTCGTAATTGGCGTGCAAAGAACTTATTTTATCTAATTTTTTTTGAATTGAAATAAGTGCTTCAATAACATTATTTTCTCCTTCAGAAAGTATAAAAGCACTTTCAGAAAGTGCCGATTTTATATTGTCAACATTATTTAATTGTTGTAATTCTGTTTCAATATTTGTTTGCTCATTCGCATCTGAAAGGTTCAAGCTTTCCAATTCTTCTAACTGAAAATTTAGGTAATCCAACTCTGCCGATTGTTGCGAAATTTTTGTTTCTATTTCTTTAAGCTTTGCACAATCATTTTGATATTGCTTAAATTCTGTTTGATATTTCTGAACCAAATTATTTTGCTCTGCCAAAGCGTCAACTATTTCTAATTGAAATTGCGTATTGTTTAGGTAAAGGGTTTGGTGTTGTGCTAATAAATTCACCAATTTAGAAGTAAGTTGTTTTAAAACCGATAAAGAAACGGGCGTATCATTTATAAAGGCTCTTGATTTTCCTGAAGGTGTTATTTCTCGACGAATAATGGCGGTTATATCATAATCTAAATCGTGAAGTTCAAAAAATTCTTTTACATTGTACGCCGAAACATCGAACCAACCTTCAACAACACATTTTTTTTCTTTATTTCGTAATGCTGATGGGTTTGCTCTTTCGCCTAAAATTAAACCTAAAGCACCTAATAGAATTGATTTCCCTGCTCCTGTTTCACCTGTAATTATATTTAGGTTCTCAGAAAACTCAATCACCAATTTATCAATAATGGCGTAATTTCTAATGTGTAGTTTTTGTAACATTAAACATTGAATTGTTTTGCAAAAATAACCTACTCCCAAATAACAACCTCCTCAGAATCGTGCCATTTTAAATAATCGTTTTCATATTTTTTATTTACACTATTTCTTCGCACTTTCATTGTTGGCGTAAGAATATTATTATCGGTTGTCCAATCTTCTTGCACTAATACTACGGTTGAAATTTTGTTGTAATTCGCTTGTTCACTATTACAATTATTCAAATCAGACAATACACTTTCGGTTAGCTTTTCTTTATTTGCTTTTTTACCAATTTCTGAAAGCTGACACAAGGCTATTGGTTGCGGAATACCTCTACCAACTACACAAATTTGTTCTATCAGCTCGTTTGAAGTAAAGTAATTTTCCAACTTATTTGGTACAATATATTTTCCTTTTGCCGATTTAAAGGTGTCGGAAACTCTACCTGTAATAAATAAAAAACCTTCTTGATCTAAATAACCACTATCGCCCGAATGTAGCCAACCATCTTTTAAAACTTGATTGGTTTTTTCTTCATTATTATAATAACCACTCATCATCCAAGGCATTTTTATCAATATTTCATTTGTTTTTTCATCAATTTTAAGATCAACGCCTGCCAAAACTTTACCCGTTGAGTTTTCTTTCACTACATTTTTAGGCATTAAAACACAGCCTCCACAAGTTTCTGACAAACCATAAACTTCTTGTAATTCTATATCAAATTTCTTGTACCAATTTTTAAGACTTTCAGGGGTTGGAGCGGCACCTGTAAGCACAACTTTTGCTTGGTGTAAGCCTAAACCTTTGCGTATTTTATTTTTAAAGAAATTTCCTAAAATTGGAATTTTAAGAATAGTATTGATTTTACTATCTGAAATTTTACCCAATATTGCTAAATGAAATTTCGACCAAATTCGGGGAACAGCTAAAAATAAATTGGGTTGTGCATCTTGTAAGTTTTTGGCAAATGTATCAATGCTCTCGGCAAAATAAATTGTACCACCACTCATTAAACAGCCCGATTCAACCGCCATTCTTTCGGCAATATGATTCATTGGTAGAAATGAAAAAAAGCGTGGGTGTTTTAGTTTTAATATTCCTAAATGATTATGTTTTACTTCGGCATTTAACAAATGGGCAAATGCTTGGTGCGTAATCATTACACCTTTAGGTGAACCTGTTGTACCAGAAGTAAATAATATTGTCCATAAATTATCTTTATTAGGTAAAGGGTTTTCGGTTATTGCTTCAGTAGTTTTTATGATTTCATCCCAATTTTCGCCTTTTTGCACCTCATAATTATTGGGATAATGCGGAAACTTCACAACACTAATATCTGATGAGATAACCTCTTCAGCCAAGTTGTCTAATTTTCCAACAAAAACCAACTCAATATTACCTAATTCAACAACTTCTTCTAATTGTTGCTTACTCAAATTTGGATAAAAGGGAACTGAAATATGTTTTGCCATTTGAATAGCTAAATCGGCTAAAACCCAATGGTAACAATTTTTAGAAAGAATACCAATATTACTTTTTTCTGGCAAATTTAATTGTATTATATAATTCGCCATTTTACGAATTTGCTCACCTGCTTCTTTCCAGCTTATATCTTTATACGAATTGCCATAAGGCTGTCGCATAAATGTTTTATTCGGTATTTCTTTTTCCCATTTATAGAAAAATTCGATTAACAGTTTCATAAAATTTAGCTTTAGATTCAAAAGTTAATAAATCTTTCCATATTTTCAAGTTAAAAACCGATGAAATATACATTTTACTTATTGTTCTTGACACTTTTGTTTAGTTGTTCGCTTACTAAAATTACCGATAAAAAAATGAAAACCAGCTTTGAAGAAGATAAAATTGCCATTGAAAAAGTAATGAAAGCACAAGAAAATGCTTGGAATAGTGGTGATATTGATGCCTTTATGCTGGGCTATGTAAACAGTGATAGTTTGGTTTTTATTGGCTCACGAGGTTTAACTTATGGCTGGCAACCCACTTTAGAAAACTATAAAAAAGGCTATCCTGATAAATCGGCAATGGGTAAATTACATTTTGATATTTTAGAATTAAAACAACTTTCTACCGAATATTTTTATATGATTGGCAGGTATGAATTGACAAGAGAAAAAGATAAACCAAGTGGATATTTTTCTTTGCTTTGGCAAAAAGTAAAAGGTGAATGGAAAATTATTGCCGACCAAACTTGTGGGTGATTTTTTTTGGTGTGAGCTTGCAGTGTGTATATAGCGATTTCAGAATGAAAACTTATCAATGTGAAGGCAGACGGTTCTTAAATAAAAGTGAGAAGTTATTCAAAATAGCTTATTACAATGCGAGAAGCAAGTCTTTAAAGCACAATAAAATGATATAATTTAATTACTTACTTTTGCCTTTTAACGGTTTCAAAATTGACACTTAAAAAATATGCAATTCAAAGAAATTCCAGGGCATAAAAGCCTTAAAGAAAAGCTAATAAATAATGTACAAAATGGCAAACTACCTCATGCTTTATTATTTTTGGGTAATGAAGGAAGTGCCAATTTTGCAATAGCAATGGCTTTGGCTCAATATGTAAATTGCGAAAACCCAAATAATGAAGATGCTTGTGGTAGTTGTTTTTCTTGTAAAGCAACACAAAAAAAAGCAAGTCCTCAAATTCATTTTAGTTTTCCTGTTGTTGGGAAAAATTTTATTGCACAAGATTTTATAGAAGTTTGGCGAAAAACCTTAAATGAAAATATGTACCTTAAAGAAATTGATTGGTACAAAGCACTTGATGCTGAAAATAAACAAGGTAATATTAACAAATCTGAATGTATTGAAATAATAAAGTTTACAGGTTTAAAAACAAATGCTAATAAAAAGGTGATTATTATTTGGAAGCCAGAAAAACTGGGTAAAATTGGCAATAAATTACTTAAAACTATTGAAGAGCCACCCGCCAATACACTTATTATATTAGTAGCCAATGAAACTGAATCTATTTTGGGAACAATTTTATCTAGAACACAAAGAATAAATGTTCCACCTATAAAAGACGAGGAATTAAAGTCGTTTTTGAAGCAAAAATTTGAAAATTATGAAATTGATGCCTCAATTTTACGATTAGCCAACGGAAATATAGGTAAAGCCATTAACTTAGTGGCGAATAATAAAGAAAACGATAAGCAAGAAGAAAGATTAGCGCTTTGGCTTCGTTATTGTATAAAGAAAGATATACTTAAAATAAATGCATGGGTAGAAGAAACAGCTAAATTGGGACGTGAGAACCAAAAAAACTTTCTAGAATATTTTAGTAGTTTTTACAACTTGGCAATTCGTTCACATTTAAGTGGTGTATCTTCAGACAACCTTAGCGATAGAGAGCAAAAAATGGCACAATTTCTTTTGCGAAATATGCAATGGAATGACATTGAAGAGTTAGCCAATATTTTAAATAAATCGCCTTATCATATTTTTAGAAATGCGAACCCTAAAATTTTATTCTTCAACTTATCGTTAGACTTAATGCGTTTAATGCAAAAATGAATTTATGAATTAAGAATTAAGAATTATAAATTTTCAATTTCCGAAAATTTACATTTCATTTTTTCCAACTCATAACTCATAATTTATAACTCATAATTTAAAAAAAATGGGCTGCGGATCAGGAAGATGCGGAAGCGATAACAATAAAGGAACGCCAGACGGTTGTGGTAGCAAAGGAAGTTGTAGCACTGGTGGATGTAATAGATTAAATACTTTCGATTGGTTAATTGATATAAACGAACCAACGGCAAGTAGATTTGATATTGTTGAAGTAAGTTTTAAAAATGGTGCAAGGAAAGAATTTTTCAAAAATCCTTTTCCAAATGATTGCCTTACAGGTGACTATGTAGTAGTTGAAAGCCGAATGGGACACGACTTAGGTAAAATAAGCCTGAGTGGTGAATTGGTGAGGCTTCAAATGAAGAAAAAAGGATATCGAAAAAACGATGAGCCACCAAAAATTTTGCGTAAAGCCAGCGATAAAGATATGCAAATGGCAAAACTTTCGTGGGCAATGGAACACAACACTATGCTAATGGCACGTGTTATTTCACGTGATTTAAAATTAGAAATGAAAATTGGCGATGTTGAGTACCAAGCAGATGGAAGAAAAGCCACTTTTTATTACATTGCGCCAGGTCGTGTAGATTTTAGGGAATTAATAAAGATTTTTGCTAGAGAGTTTCAGGTAAAAATTGAAATGCGTCAAATTGGCAATCGTTTTGAAGCATCTAGAATTGGGGGAATCGGCTCTTGTGGGCGTGAATTGTGTTGTTCTACTTGGCTTACCAAATTTAAACCTGTAACAACGGCGGCAGCACGCTATCAAAATTTAGCTATCAATCAAGCAAAACTTTCGGGGCAATGTGGCAGATTAAAATGCTGTTTAAATTTTGAACTAGATACTTATATCGATGCACTTCAAGATTTTCCGAAGCAAATAGAACCCTTAAAAACTAAAGAAAAAACCTTCAGACACTTTAAAACCGATATTTTTAAACGTGAAATTTGGTACGTTGCACCAGAAACTAAACCAACTTGTGTACCTTTAGAAAGAGTAAAAGAGGTGTTGGAAATGAATAAACGTAGAGAATTTCCAGAAACCTTGGTTGAAAAAGATGAATTTGCCTTAATTGATATTGCACCCAAAGGTTTTGGCGACCACGAATTTGAAGAAATTGACTTGCCTAATCTTCCCAAAGAAAAAAGAAGAAAAAACCGCAATAGAAATCGTAATAGAAACAAAGATAAAAAGGCAAATAGCAACGAACAGCAAAATAAACAACAAGAACGAAAAAAGGAGAACAAGCCTAAACAAACAAATAAACCCAAAATAAACAAACTGAATGCTGATAAGAAAAAAGAAAATAACCAAGTAAAAAAAGCAAATCAGAGCCAGAAACCTAATGTAAAGGCACAAGGAAAGCCAACAGAACAAAAAAGTGGTGGCGAAAATAAAAGTGGAAACCGCAACCGAAATAGGAACAGAAATCGCAATCG
>JAHDDA010000139.1:2024-7198 GCA_020629595.1 Chitinophagales bacterium | reverse complement strand
ACCAATTTTGTAGGATCTAAACGCTTATCGAAATGGTTTGCCATATATGCCATTTCGCCATTGTAGTTTTTACTCAACCAATCTTCTAATTTGGGAGCTTCATTTTCTAAAAATTCAGCTTTGGCAAAACCAATAGCAGTAAAGCCAAGGCGTTGGGCTTCGGTTTTTATTAAATTCTTGTATATTCGATTTGGTTTACTCATTTTTTACCCAAAGTCAAGCTTCAGCATTTTCATCTTTATCAACTGTAATGGTGATGTTGTCATCAAATAATCTTCATTTTTTTCATTAAAAAGCTGGCATTTTTATTTTTGGCTATTCCGTTTCCTAATTTGTAATCAAAATACAATTCGTTTTCTTGAATGATGCTTTCAAAACAATAATTGCTTATTTTTTTAGGCATTTTATTTTCCAATTCACCCAATTTTAAATCGTGCGTAGCTATTACGTGTAAACATTCGTATTGCAAGAATTTTTTTACCAATTCAATAGAACCCGACAGTTTATCATCGGAATTTGTACCTTTCAAAACTTCATCTAAAAGAATAAGCATTTTATTTCCTTGTTCTAATTTTTGCACTATTTCTTGTAATCGGCTTAGTTCAGCATAAAAATAAGAAGCTCTTTCATTAAGTGAATCGGTAACACGCATACTTGTATGGATATTAAAAATAGAAGTTTTAAAAGATTTAGCATAAACAGGTAAACCCAACAAAGCTAAAAGCGTATTTAAGCCCAAAGAACGCAAAAATGTACTTTTACCTGACATATTTGCTCCTGTTAAAATGATACTTTTTTCGTTTATTCCAAAGCTAATTGAGTTTGCTATACATTCTGTTTGTTTCATTAAAGGATGCCCAATTTCACTACCTTTTATTTCAAGTTTATTATTATCAATTACAGGAAAACAAAAACTTGGTTTAGTAAAAACATAGTTGCCAAAACTGTTGTAAGCATCTTGTAAAGCAACCAAATTAAGCCATTCTTCAATATGTTTTTTATTGTTTTCTTTCCATTTTTCTAATTTAAAAACACAATGAAAATCGTATAAAAAAACAGTGTTTAAAACTATGCTCACTAGTACATTTAATCTATTATCAAAATCACTAATTATTTTTGAAAATTGGTTTAAAGATACTTCCGAACTTTGTAATTTTTGTTTTAGGTTTTGTAGTTTGGGATGTTGAAATTGTTCTTGATTTATTATTTTAATGAGTTTAAGATATTTATTTAAAACGCTATGTTTACTACCTATTTTGCTGTGAATATCGTTTATTTTTACCGAAAATAAAGTGTAAATTCCCCAGCTTACAAAAAATAAAATTAGGGTAATTCCCATAAATTTGGAACTGAAATAACTACCTATCATTGCACCAATTATCAAAGCAGGTAAAAGAAAGCGAATGATGTTTAAAAATGTGTTATTTAAAAACTTAGAATCATCATTGAACCAAGCAATTAAATTATCAATTTCGTTTTCGTTTTCAGAAATTGTATTGCCATTTGCTTGAAAGTTTTGTCTAAAATCTAATTTTTTGCTTAATTCTGTATATAGTTTCTGTTGGCTTTCAATTTCATTTTTATCATTTAAGGAGTTCGCCAAAAGTTGAGCTAATTTTTTTTTACCACTTAAAGTACAACATCTGTTAATGTGTTGGTACAAAGAGTTTTCGCCAAAAATATCTAAATCTGAAGTAAAAGAATGGGCTGAATTGATAAATGCTGTTCCATTTTGGAAACTTGAAAAATCAAACGCTAATGCCTGAAGTTCTTGCGCATTAATAATTTTAAGTTGCTCAAGAATTACCTTTTTATCGAAAAAATTTTGGTGATAGTTTACCAAAATAATGAATATAACTATTAAAACTAATAAGGCAATTCCGTAAATGCTACTTGAGGTTTTAACTAATAATGCCAAACAAACTAAAAAAAGTAATCCAACTATTGTTCTTATCCAAACCAGTTTGTTAATTACAGATTTTGTTTCTTTTAATTCGGAAGAAAATTTCTTTTCTCTATCTTTGAAGGTAGTTTGTAAGTTGTTGTTCATTAATTGTTTTCTTTTTAGTAAGACTTTGACATACTTGTAGGAATCATTAAGATGAAATCTCCTTTAGTTTTCATTGCTTTAGTAAATTGCATTGTGTCGCTTTCTACGGTAGAAATTGTAATAATTTTTAGTTTTTTCTTTGCTTGTTTTAAATACCAAAAAATGCCTCCATATTCTGCCGAATGATAATCACCATTAAAATGAAAGAATATATTTCCTTTTTTCCAATTTTCTAAAATAGAAAATGCCATTGTCGCATCTTTTATTGCTTGGGCTTCCATAAACCAACGTCCGTCTTCTGTTTCGTTTCCGCCCCCCATTTCTAATAAGGCTTCGTAACCAGGCGTTTTTTCAGTTACTTCTATGGGTAATTTTGGGAAAAATGTTTTTGCTTCATCAGCTACATCTTCTAAAATGGAAATGCCATTATAAGCTATCATACTTGCATATCTTCTTGGTACATTGCTAGCAATAAAAGGAATATTTTTAGATTTAGCAAATTCAAAAATTGCCTCATAATCTGTTTCGTAATTATCCCAAAGTTTTACTTCATTTTTAAAATTTCTTTCCGTAATTGCCTCGCTTCTATATTCATTTATAATTAATTGGTCATCTCTTTCAAAAATTTCTGAACCAATAACTAAGTTAGAGTCAACAACTACAAACAAATCTTTTGCAATTTCATATTCTAACCAATGACAAATTGGATTGTTGTGGTATTCGCCAAATAAAACAACATCGGCTTTTGCTAAATTGGTAAGCATTTCATCATATTCAACTTGTTTTCCTTCTTTATCAAAAAGTAAATAAGCAGGCTTTATTTTTTGAGCATTTAAGTTTGAAATTGAAATTAGAATAGTAAAAATGAATATATAACTTTTCATAATAGTTATGGTTATTGATAAAAAAATCCCCTGCTTAGAATTTCCAAGCAGAGGATTAAATATATAATTAAAGAAATAAAGCAATTACTTTGCTAAAATAATTCTATCAACTGCAACACCAAACTCACCAGCATTAATGTGAACCATATAGATTCCATCTGCGTAAGTTGATAAATCAATGTTAATAGCAGCAGCAGTATTGTCTGCTTCAACTTCAGTTAATAAACGCCCTTGTACATCAAAAATGCTAATTACAGCAGAACGTACAGAAGTTTCAGATAAATCTACAAAAATTTGACCATTTGTAGGGTTAGGTAAAACACTTACAATACCACCAAATACAGTTTGAATACCTGTATCACAACCAGAAACAACATAAGTAATTGTTTGAGCAGAAGAAGTATTTCCTGCTGCATCAGATACCGTATATTCAACAGCATAAGTTCCATCTACAGTTACATCAACAGCACCTGATTCAGAAACTTCAAAATCACCAATTAACTGAGGAGCTCCATTATCAATAACAGCAAAAATTGAAGTTAAAGCAGGTAATTCACCATTACAATCAATTAATTGAGTTGATTGTCCAGCTAAAGTAGATAAAGTTGGTGCAGAAACATCCTGAACATCAAAAGTAACCGTAAATGTTGTAGCGTTTCCTGCAGCATCTGTTACTTCGTAAGTAACAACATAAGTACCAGCAGTTGTAACATCTACATCATCACATCCTGTTTCAATAATATTATCTGTTAATTCTCCAGAATCATCATTTGCAGTAGCATCTGGACAGAAGAATTCTGTATTTACATTTGCTTCTAAAGTTATAACATCTCCATCAGAAACTGAATCTCCAGCATACTGAACAGAAATTACAGGAGCTTCTGTATCAACAAAGTTTGTAGTTGTTACTTCTTCTGTATAAGTTACAGAACCATCTTGGTTGTATAAAGTAACAGTAATTGTGTAAATATCTTCTTGTCCTTCAGCAGGGCTTGGATAGAAAATTGTGTTTGTCGCAACAAAAGTTGTATCTACTTCTCCATTTCCAAAATCCCAAATTACTACATCAAAGTTTTCAGCTCCATCAACTGATAAATCAAAAGAAATTGAGTTTAATGGCGTTACAACGAAGTCTCCTTCAGGTAAGTTTGCTTCATATTCTGCAACTTCAATTTCTTGTGCAAAATCAGCTTCTGTAAAAGTAGCATTTTGGAAATAGTGGTAATATACTGAAGATAAATCATCAGCTGGTACTTCAGTGAATACTGCAGCCATTTCGTACTCTCCACTTAAAGGATCTTGTAAAGCAGTTGGAGCAGTAGTTAAATAAAATGCTTGACCAGCCCAATCAGCGTTATCTCCAGTAAAGTTAACAACTTCTGTAGATAAGCCAGTATTAATATCATAAGCAAAGCCCCATAAATCACGGTAAGCAGTACCAGGACTAGCAATTTCAGCATCAATTGAATCTAAATAAGAAACAAAAATCTTATCACCATCTGCATTACGTGACATTTGCACACGGAAATCATTATTAAAATCAGCATTCCAAGAGAAAGGCATAGACTCTGTAGATAAAATATTGGTAAAACCATATAATTCTTTAGAATCATCAGCACCATCAACTACTAAAGTACCAACAATACCAGTTCCTGGGTAGAAAGTAAACCCTGTATTAGCTGGATCATTTTGATCTAAACCACTTGAATAAACAGTAGTACCAACGTGCATTTTACCATCAGCATCAACAATAATATCGTGAGTAAAATCCATTTGAGGTACTAAGTTTTCTAACATTGAACCATCTTCAAACTCAATTGTGTTAAAGTTGTTTGCAAAGCCACCAAATGCATCTAGGTTCATTGTACGAGGACCTTCCCAAGTTGCACCACCATCAGTTGTGTAGTAATATACTGGTTCAGAAACGTAGTTACCCATTGAAACATCGCCAATAGTAGTTACATCACCTACATAATAGATATAGCCAGTTTCCCCATCAGGAGAAAAGCCAATTTGAGGAGTTGAAGTAATTGATGTTCCATCGAAAGATAAATCTGCATTTGTTGGTAATAAAGAAGAAGTCCAAGTTAACATTCCCATTTCATCAACCTCTCCTGTATAAAGAATCATATCTCCAACATCAGCACCATCGTAAATAAAATTCAAGGCAAATACTTTACCATTACCTGCGTGTACCAATGAGTTTGGAATTAAAGTATTTCCATCATAATCTAAACCTA
>JAHDDA010000139.1:0-1924 GCA_020629595.1 Chitinophagales bacterium | reverse complement strand
GTTGAGTTAGGACCTCCAGATTGAGAAGCTGGATCGTTACGGTGAATAAATACAATTGAATTAATATCTTGGTTTGCATCAACCATATTTGAAGTTGAACGCAAGATACTGTAAAGGTTTCCAGAAGAACCTAACTCAACAGAACCTTCTAACATTGCACCTGATGCAGGAGCATAGTTAGTTGTGTTAATATTCTCATTGTCTAAGAATAAACTGTAATCTGGTTTTTGTTCTTTTTGAACCTTGTTTTGAACTTTTTTGTCTGTATCTAAGTTTCCTGCAAATACAAGAGCTGGAAACAAAAGAAGTAAAAGTTTCTTCATAATAAATTAGTTTAGTTTTTTAATAAATAAAAATTAAATATGTTATAAAATAATTCTTGGCAATTTGAAAACTGTGAAATTCAATTTCACACACATATAAGTTGTAAAAATACACAACGATTTTAAAATTTCATTGCAACTTGTACAATAAAACTAAAATAGATGTGTTTGCTTACGATTTATTTAACAAAACAGAAGCTAAAATAGCTTTATTCAACTCTATGCCATGTTTGGGTTCTGTATATAAACCCCCAATATCCTCTGACTTTTAAGGTATTTGTACTTTCTTGCCAAGCTTCACAGGTATATTCTTTACCTTTTTTAGGGTCTAAAATAGTACCCCCACTCCACTCACTTCCATTATAAGATAAGCCATTGATTATTTCCATACCAACAACTTTTTTTCCTTTTCTATCACCAGGGCATTTTTCACAAATTGGGTCTGTACCATTTTCAGAAAATATAACCTCTTTTACAATAGCGTAAGCTTTTCCATCTCTTTCAATTATTTCCACAATTGACTTTGCCTTTCCTGTATCATCATCAATTGTTTTCCAAGTACCAAATATTGAATCTTGAGCATTAAGGGATAATCCGATAAAGAAACAAAAAGCTAGTATTAGTAGTTTTTTCATTTTATTATAATTTATTTGTTTCCGTAAATTTAAGGCAAATACAAAAGTAGTGAATAAAAAAAAGATGAACATAACAAGTTAAATGTTCATCTTTAGTCGTAAATATTCAGTTTTTAACACATTCATATTAGAAAATGCTAATTAATTCTACTTCAAAAATTAGCGTGCTATAAGGTGGAATATTTGCTCCTGCTCCTCTTTCACCATAGGCTAAGTTATAAGGAATAAATAATTTCCAGCGATCACCAACATTCATTAACTGTAATGCTTCAACCCAACCTGGTATAACACCAGTTACAGGAAAAGTAATAGATTTACGGCGTTCAACTGAACTATCGAAAACAGTTCCATTAATTAAAGTTCCGTGGTAATGCACTTCTACATTTTGGTCTGAAGTTGGTTTTGCCCCATCTCCCGACTCTAAAACTTCGTATTGTAAACCACTATCGGTAACGGTAACT
Source organism: Chitinophagales bacterium (assembly GCA_020629595.1). Lineage (GTDB taxonomy): Bacteria > Bacteroidota > Bacteroidia > Chitinophagales > UBA2359 > JAHDDA01. The sequence goes on along the minus strand of JAHDDA010000139.1, from coordinate 505 downwards.
TCAGAACGTTTAGCATTTTCGGCTAAAAATGCTTCGCCTTCTGATAAGGCATTTTTGGCAGCTTGTTGTTGCAACATTGTTATATGTCGGCGAAACACATCATCTGCTTCTTGAAAAGTAATTTCTGTTTCAGCATTATTCATAACCGCCTCTAAGCCATTTTTAAAGGCTGAACTATCTAAATCTTTTACGCCTTGTTGTTTTAAAGATTGGGCAATTATCATTCCCATTGCGTAAGAAATTGTTTCGTTTGAAGAATTCAAATTCTAAGTTTTTTGTTTAAAAAGGTGCAAAGATACAAGAGTTAAATTTCTGATTTATGTTTCGTTAAAAACTAATAACTTTACAGTATGGGAGCAACACCACTTATTCAACATAGAACAGATGTTACACTTGAAGAATTTTATGCCCTTCAAGATAAAATTAATACCACAGGTTTGGTAATTGATGGCGAACAAATTGGCAATGTAGAATATTACAATGGGCAAGTTTGGTTTATGGCTAA
>JAHDDA010000138.1 GCA_020629595.1 Chitinophagales bacterium | reverse complement strand
TAATTATTGATAATATAATTACCAAAATTGATGGAAAATTTGTTGAAATTAAAGACAGATTTAAGTTTGTGGTAAAAAATTCGGTGATTACTAGTTAACATTTGTCAATACAGTTTAACTTAACGCTTACTTTTACCTAATTTCTTAGCTATTTATGAGTTCAAAAAACAACTTAACACATTACGATCCAATGGGAAAATGTGTTTGGGATTATTTTAACGGAAAATTAGATGCTGAAATTTTGGTTCATTCCTCATTAGAAGAAACAATTATTACTGGCGAATATCTTTTTAGGGATTTGAATGAAATGCCTAAGTTAGAAGTGCTAGCCTTAGAAAAAGCTCAAGGTAAAATTTTAGATGTTGGTGCGTGTTCAGGTTGCCACGCCAGTTTGCTTCACCAAATGAAACGAGATGTTACGGCTTGTGATATTTCGGAATATGCCATTAAAACATTAGAAGCCAGAAACTTAAAAACCTTGCACTGTGATGTAATGGATATTAAAGACCAAAAATTTGACACTATTTTGTTGTTGATGAATGGTTTAGGAATGGCTGGAAGTTTAGAAAAAACGGTTGAGTATTTAAAACACCTTAAAAGTTTGCTTACTCCCAATGGAAAAATAATTGGTGATTCGGCAGATATTATAGAAGCCTACCGAGAAGATGACGGCTCGGTTTTAATAGAACTTACAGGCAATTATTATGGACAAATTACTTTTCAATTAGAATATGAAGGCATTAAAGGCAATGCTTTTGAATGGCTTTATTTAGATTTTGAAACACTAACAGCATGTGCCAAACAAGCAGGTTTACAGTGCGAGTGTTTGGCTGAAGGTGATACCGATAATTATTTGGCTATGTTAAATGTTTAAACAAAAAAAGACCTAGCAAAATACTAGGTCTTTACATTTTTTACAACGAAATTTTATCATTTACACCTCTTCAACTGCGGTTAATAATCTATAACCTTTTCCATGTATGTTTTTAATTTGAATACTTTCGTCTGCTTTTAGGTATTTACGCAATTTGGTAATATAAACATCCATACTACGAGCAGTAAAATAATTATCATCGTCCCAAATAGCTGTAAGTGCATCGCTGCGTTCCAAAATATCATTCATTCTTTCGCACAACATTCTTAGCAATTGCGATTCTTTAGTGGTAAGTTGTTGTACCACATCATTGCCTTTAAGTTGTTGTAATTTACTATCAAAAGTAAACATTCCTATTTCAAAAACCTGTTGCCCCGATTTTATTGGCGTTGATTGCACTCTACGCATTACCGCATCAATACGCAATTGTAACTCTTCCATACTAAATGGTTTGGTTAAGTAATCGTCTGCACCAATTTTAAAACCATTTATAATATCTTCTTGCAATGATTTGGCGGTTAAAAATATAATAGGGAAATTTGCTTTATCACTTTTAATATTTTTTGCCAATGTAAAACCATCCATCAAAGGCATCATTACATCTAAAATACCAATATCATAGGCATTTTTATCTTTCCTAAAAGCCTCCCAAGCCAATTGTCCATTATTGAACTTATCAACTTCATAGCCTTTTAAGTTTAAATACTCTTCAAGTAACATCCCTAAATTAGGATCATCTTCTGCTAAAATTATTCTTGTTTTTTCCATAACAAAAAAATTATTTATTGTGATTTAATTGCTTTTTATTCTGTTTTGAAAGTTTGATTGTTCAAAAGAGCAAATGTTAAAATTGTTTTTTCTATTACTAACGATTTTAAAAATCAAACTATTGCCTGTGGGAAAAATAACTCGAATTTACTTCCCTTATTTTTTTTACTAAATACATTAATAAAGCCACCATGTGCCTCAATCATATATTTTACATAACTTAATCCTAATCCAAATCCTTTTACATTATGAATATTGCCCGTAGGCTCTCTGTAAAACTTTTCAAATATCCTTTTTTGCACCTCTCGGCTCATTCCAATACCGTTATCTTTAAAAGCAACAACAATTCCACCATTTTCGTTCCTTGTACTTACTTCTATTACAGGAGTTTCGGGCGTGTATTTAATAGCATTGTCTAATAAATTTGAAAGCATATTGGTAACATGTACTTTATCGGCAGCAATTCTATCATTGTTAGCTTTTAACTGCTTTATTAACTCACCATTATTATTTTCAATTCTAATAATTGATCGTGATAAAATGTCATCTAATAAATCATTTACATACAAGTCTTCAATTTTAAGTTTTTCTTCGCCTTTTTCTATTTTAGCAATTTGTAAAACTTTTTCAATTTGATGTGTAAGCCTATTGTTTTCTTCTCTAATAATACCCATAAACCTATCTATCTTCGATTCGGTTTTAGGTACAGATTTATCCAACATCATATCGGTTGCCAACTTAATAGTTGAAACTGGCGTTTTTAACTCATGAGTCATATTATTAATAAAGTCGGTTTTTAATTCCGAAACTTTTTTCTGACTTAGCAATAAAGTAACCGTATAATAAAAACAACCAATTATGGTAAGAATAAACAAGAAACCGGCTAGTGAAGTACCTGAAACTAAATAGAAACTAGCTTTATTTTTATTAAAATAAACAGATAATGCACTTTGACCATGAAAAAAGTTATCCTGAAAAATAGGGACTTCATAATCAATTTGTTTATCAATATTGTAATTTACACTATTAGCAACCAGCCTTCGTCCGTTATCTAAAACACACCATTCGGGTAAGTTTTTAATACCTACTTTAGAAAACTCATCTCGTATAATTTCCTCTAAATCTAATTTACAAATTTTTTCAAAAACAGTTTCATTACTCGCCATCATTTTTACCACCAAACTAGAAATCTTCGATTGTGTATTCATAATCTTTGATTTCTTTGATTTAAAGGCTTTTTGTAGCCTATCACTATCACAGTCGTATAAAATTTGCATTAACGAATCGTTGAAAAATGCTTGATAAATGCCCGATTTCGAGTCTATTGCAAATTTGTAGCTAGATGCATCATCGGCAGTAACCATTTTTTTTGTATCTGAAAAATTTTGTTGATTTAAGTCGTATTGCAATAGCTTTAAGCCTTCTTCAAAACACTCTTTTGAACGCAATTGTATCATTGTATGTAGCGAATGTCTGTTGCCAAAAACACTATTTTCTAAGGTAACAATTGAGTTAGTAAAATGGGCATTGTTATTTAAGTAATTATTATTTGAATTGCTAAAATCGGTTATTACATCTTGTTCTCTAATTCCTGCGTTCCACGCTACACTACCAGGTTTTATACTTTCAACAACAAATACATTTTTATCACCTAAATTATATTTTTTTGCTTGTGCGGGATTAAGTGTTTTTAATTTTATACCCGAAAGAAAAGAACTTGTCGTATCAACAGAGTTTACTCTAGTATCAATGGCAATTTCTTTACTTACATAATCTTGTACTTGTCGGCGTTCAAGTCTATCGGCAATGTTTTTCATTGCCATGTGTACAGAGTTGTTAAACTGCTTTTTATTCAAAGATTCGGCTTGTTTTAACCAATACATTTGTAAGCCTATAAGCCCTGTTAAAGCTGTAAGCATTAAAATTATAACCAATGAAATTGTTGCCTTGCTCATTATTAAAAGTATTGAACTTTGATATTTTAACATTTAAAGGTAGCTTTTTGGTGTGTAGCTTTTAATTTACTTAACAGAAATTTAAGTTTTTTGATATTTGTTTAACGAATTAGTAAAAGAGAAACGGAATATCTTTATATAAAATTTAAAATATGAAATATCTTCTTATCATAGTATTATTAACAGGTCTTGTTTCTTGCAACGATATAACACCTTATTTAATTCCTAAAGATGCCAATTTTGAAAGAAATGAATATGCCGTAGTTTTGAATTGGAATGGAGAATTAAGCATAATTGAAAACCAAGGAATATTAGAAAAGTGTAGAAACAAAATTTCACAAATTCCAGATTATAACGACCAATTTATTGATTGTGGTAAACCAGTTTACGAAGTTTCTTTATACGAAAATAAAAAAAGAATACGCACTTTAAGCTCAAACATTGCCGAAAATATAGAACTATGTAATATAAAACAATACGCCAAAAAAGTAGATTATACCACTACCCACTTTATGCAAAAAGCCCAAATCGAAGAACAACTAGATGACTTATCGAGTAAAAAGATTTTTTTCGAGCATTATCCAAAATTCAGAAAAGCTGATTATTATTTCATTTTTGAACCAGCAACCATCATTCGCAAAGCCGATACTAAGAAAAATATTGATGTAAGCGATAATTTGGTATTTCAAGAACTTATAAAAACTGAAAAAGAACAATTAATCAATCAACTTTCAAAGGTTTTACCACCACAAAATTTTAGTATAGATACCATTACATTTCAAGCAGTACATGGCAACTACTCAATTGGAGGAGATGGCTACCCAGCAAAAAATAAATTGAAAGAATATATTTCTGATGATAACAATTTTTATTACATAGATTTTAAAGTAGAAATTAGTTGTTTACCTAAAAACTACGAAAATTTAACAAATAATACTTTTAACCATATTGTGTCTAACAATAATGTTGAGATATTGGAAAATTTTATTAATCAAAAACAAAAAGCTCTCAAAAACACACAATTATCATTACCCATAAAAAACAACAAAAATATTATTCGTTCTTTAAGAGAAAACACCTACTTCTTGAGTTATTATAAAGAAATTTAACTTTTTAAACCAATTTTCTAGGCAAGGCTAACATTTTTAACAATATGCATCTAATTTTTTTTATCTTTGTGAAAAATTAAAAATAATGCAGAGAAGATATTTTTTTCTACCTTTTGTTGTAACCATTTTGTGCTTACTAAATGCTTGTCAATCGGGTGAAAAAGCAAATAATGAAAATACCCAAATAGCTGAAAAGGTCAAAATTGTTACTACAACTGCTATGATTGGCGATGCTGTTGAAAATTTAATTGGAGACTGGGCAAGTGTTGAGTTTTTAATGGGTCCCGGTGTTGATCCGCATTTGTACAAAGCCACACAAGGAGATTTAAAAAAATTACAAGCCGCAGATGTTATTTTTTACAACGGAATGTATCTTGAAGGAAAAATGGAAGACGTATTAGAACGTTTAGGAAAAAACAAACCTGTAAAAGCTATTACTGATAATATTCCAGCTAACAAAAAATTAAGTCTTGACGAAGACGGGCATACCGTTACCGATCCTCATATTTGGAATGATGTACAACTTTGGAAATCAGGCGTTGAAGTAATTGCTAGTAAATTAACAGAACTGTACCCCACACACAAAGATGCCATAAATGGTAAATTAAAAAGCTATTCTTCTAAGTTAATTGCTTTAGACAATAAAGTAAAAGCAGGTATTTCAGCTATTCCAGAAAGCCAAAAAGTATTAATTACTTCACATGATGCTTTTGGCTATTTTGAGCAAGCATACAGCATAAAAGTTAAAGCCCTACAAGGTTTATCTACTGTTACAGAATTTGGCTTAAAAGATTTAACCGATTTGGTAAACTTTATTGTTGATAATAAAATTAAAGCCATTTTTGTTGAAACTTCAGTAGCCTCAAAACCTATGGAAGCCATTGTAAAAGGTTGTAAAGAAAAAGGACACACCATTACAATTGGTGGTGAGCTTTTTTCAGATGCAATGGGTGATTATGGTACAAAAGAAGGAACTTATTTAGGTATGGTTGAGCATAATTTAGCAACGATTACTAAGGCTCTTAAATAAAAATTAGTTGATGGGATTAATAAGATTCTACAATTCTAAAACTAATTACTATTTACCATTCACTAAATGAAGGAAATCTTAGAAATACACGACCTAACCGTAGCTTACGACAAAAAGCCAGTACTTTGGAATGTAGATTTTGATATTCCAGGTGGGAAAATGGTGGGTATAATTGGACCAAATGGTGCAGGAAAATCGACCTTAATTAAAACCATTATGGGTTTGATTGAACCAGACGGTGGCTATGTTAAAATTTTTGGTAAAGAAGTTGATGCTGTTCGAGAACGTATTGCCTACGTACCACAAAGAGAATCGGTAGATTGGGATTTTCCAGCAAGTGTAATGGATGTGGCACTTATGGGTTTGTATGATAAAAAGCGTTGGTTTCAACGTTATTCAAAAGCCGATAAACAAAAGGCAAAAGAATGTTTAGATAAAGTAGGAATGTTGGCTTATGCCAAAAGGCAAATTTCGCAACTTTCGGGTGGGCAACAACAACGAGTATTTTTGGCTCGTGCTTTGGCACGTGATGCAGATTTTTATTTAATGGACGAACCGTTTGCTGGCGTTGATGCAAGCACCGAAACATCTATTTTAGAATTGCTACAAAATATGCGTAATGCTGGTAAAACCTTATTAATAGTTCATCACGATTTGCAAACCGCAAACCGTTATTTTGATTGGTTTGTATTGTTAAATAGGCATTTGGTTGCCTGCGGTGCAAAAGAAGATGTTTTTACTGAAGAAAAAATACAAGAAACCTATGGTTCACGTATTTCGTTAATTGAAGAAATAAGCGAGGCATTGAGCAAAAAGCAATTACCTACCAGAGAAAATTAAAAAAGTGATTAACCAATTAAGGCTAATCACTTTTGTTTTACTAAATCAATCCTCTTAAATACTGAACGCCCTCAACTCTAATCCAAGGCATTGAGCCAATGATTAATAATAAAGCTAATGCCAAACCAATAAACATTGCAGCGTGTGATTTCCTCTTTTTAGAAATTATGCGAGCAACTTGAGCAATAATTATAGCTAAAATCATTCCTGTAATGTGCTCAACGGCATAAAAACGTAAAGTATCGTTTTTCATTACTTCTGAAGAAATAGATTGTACATTTGGGCTAATAAAATATAAAATCAATCCCAACAATAACTGCAAATGTAAAAACCCAACAGCAGAAGCATAAATTCCGTTATGAGATTTACCAAATTCTTGTTTGCCCAACCAACTTGTTAAAGATTTGAACAAAGCAAAAGCACACATCAACAAAGCCAACATTGCTATCCAAGAGTGTGCAGTAACTAGTATTTTATAAAACATAATTCAAATTTTAATACAATTCAAAGGTAAGTTTTAGATGGTGATTTGTATAATTATTTAAACCAATTTGGAATTTTTTATTCATCTTTATGGTTTATTAAATAAAAATATGAAAATGAAAAATATCTTATTATTCTTTTTAGCAATGACAATTTTTATAGGCTGTGCCGAAAATCAAGAACCACCTCAAAATATTGATGAAACTGCCGAACGTGCAAAAGATTGGATTGATAAAGCTAGCGCTAAAGCACGTGATATTTTAGATAACTCGGATGGCGAAATTGATAAATTAAAAGAAATTGTTGA
>JAHDDA010000137.1:4733-7391 GCA_020629595.1 Chitinophagales bacterium | reverse complement strand
ACTTGCACACCTGCGTTTTTTGCTTTTTGTGCAAATTTTTTACCGTCTGGAAACAGCATATCGTGTGTGCCACAAAAAATATTTATAGGGGGTAAGCCTTCTAAGTTTCCATAAATAGGCGAAAAGTTAGCTTGCATTGGATTGCCACCGTTTACATACCATTTTCCGCAAGTAGCTATACCTGCAATGGCTAAAAATGGATCAATTTCGGCAACTGCCCAAGCATCTTCATTACTCATTGTCATTTCTACGGCAGGCGAAAGAGGTAATAAACTTTTGGGTAATGGTAAATTATTGTCTTTTGCCCAAAGAGCCGTAGTTAGTGTTAAATTTCCTCCTGCCGAATCTCCACCCATTACCATTTTCGATACATCGAATTTATCAATAAAATATTTATAAACCTCTTGCACACTTTTTTGAATAACTGTATGGTCATTTTCTGGTGATTTTGGATAATCAACCATTGCAATATTATAATCAGTTTGTTTTAATATTTTGCTTAAAAATTTCCAATGAGCAGGAGTTGGTCCAGCAATAAAAGCTCCTCCATGAATATAAAGTAATAATTTATCAGATTTTTTTTCTTTGGGTTCAATATAATGTATTATTGAACCTGCAATATCTTTCCTTTCAATCTTACAACCAAAAAAGTAGTAAAATGGAGGTTTATGAAAATCTAAAATTCTCAATATGCCCAAGTTTAAATCTTGGGTGTTTAATTGTCTTTTTATCGTATTTTTAATTATAAACTTAGCTATTTTACTTCGTTTACTTTCCATATTTTTAAATGTAGAAATGTATTGGCTAATTTTAGCCAAACAATAATAAAACATTAATGCTTATTTTTTTAATTTCAGCAACTTCCTTTTAAACTTTGTAAACAAGTTTTTTGAAACAAAGCAAATAAAAATGATCGTTTCGCAAATTGTAGCCGTAGATAAAAATTGGTGTATTGGTAAGGGCAATGAAATTCCTTGGTATTTGCCTGCCGATTTAAAATATTTTAAGCAAGTAACAACATCTCATCACGTTATTATGGGGCGAAAATGCTTTGAATCTATTCCAGAAAAGTTTAGACCATTACCCAATAGAACCAATATTGTTATTACAAGACAAAAAAACTACGAAGCCAAAAATAGCATTGTGGTTCATAGTTTAGAAGAAGCCTTAACAATTGCCCAGTTAAATGACGAAACCGAAACTTTTATTATTGGTGGAGGGGAAATTTATTCTTTAGGAATGGAAATAGCCGAGAAATTATATCTTACACGAGTTGATACAATGGTTGAAAATGGAGAGATATTTTTTCCAGTAATAAATAAAGAAAATTGGAAATTAGTTTCTTCAGAAGAACACAAAAAAGATGAAAAAAACAAATACGATTATACTTTTGAAGTTTGGGAAAGAAAAGTAAACTAACAACTTATTCTTTCAAAGGAACAATCCAATCGGCAGTAGCGTAAAAAGGATAATTTACAACAGATAAATCTCTTTCTTTATCAATCAATAATTGTGGGTTTCGACTGTTTAAAATGCAATTTACTTCGGCAGAAATAGCAAAATTTTCAACCCCATTTTTTCTTGCTTTATCTCGTAAATAATGAGCAAATTGCAGAATCATATCGGGTCTGCCACTCATTTTTCGTACTTGTCTTTTGGTTAAATGTTCTTCAGGTTTAATTTCAACTTTAGTTGTCGTTGTTTTATCAATAATAAAAAAACGGGCATTCGCTTCTTTATCTCGTAATTTCATATGCCAAGCAAAACGGTGTCCTTCTTCTGTCCAATTTACATTTCCTTTAAACAAAAAATGCCTCAATGGTAATAAAAGTTGTATTATTAGATATATAGAAATGCCATAAATAACAAAATTTGACTTTTTATAGTTGCTTGAAATTGTGTTTTTAGTAAACATTTCCCCTAATGGAAGAAAAATAGCAGTTGCTAAAATCATAAACCAAGGAAAAATACCAATTTTAAATAAGTTGGCATTCATTAGATGAAAACAACAAATTACAGCAAAGGCAAACCATCTTGTTCGTTTCCAAACTAAAAAAGGAAAAATTAATAAATCGAGTAGCAAACCACTATACGACATAAAATAAACCATCCATTCTTGCTCAAAAAATTGCCCAATTATAGAAAAATCTGTTTTTCTTGAAAGCCAATCACGCATTGGCTCGCCTCGTAGCAACCAATCGGAATTAAGTTTTGCAATTCCACCAAAAAAGTAAACTAAACCCAATTGACATTGCAACCAAAATAAACTCCATTTTGGAACAAAATTTGACTTTATAGAAGGAAAAATAAGGGCATCAATGGCGTATTTTTTATGAGCAGGAATAAAAATTAGGATAAATGAAAGCAGACTTATTAAATAAAAATGGTTGAGGTAATTGGTTTTATCTAATAAAAACACAAACGAAAAAGCCAAGAAAAATAGAACCGTACTAATTCGGTACAAAAAGCCAATTGCGATAAAAAAAGCCAAAATCCCCAAGCAGTAAAAATGTATGTACATTCCTGTTTCGTTCCAAGGTATAATCCACGAAAAGCCTTCGTAAATAAAATAAAATTGTGGTTTTACAAAGTAAGTGTCAATCCAATTATAACTAAAATACCTTGTTACTTCCCAAAGCATTATTAAACCAAAAGCAA
>JAHDDA010000137.1:0-4633 GCA_020629595.1 Chitinophagales bacterium | reverse complement strand
TCTCCTTGTGTTGGATTAGGAAAAACGTTTAATTCAACCACATTATTATCAATAATTTCTATTGAAGAAACTTCATCAACAATTATAATTCCGTCTTTAGTTATACTATTTGCTCCTGCCGAATTGCCTACGGTTAAAGTAACAGAATAAACGCCTGGATTTTGGTAAATTACTGTTGGGTTTTTCTCTGTTGATGTATTTGGAATTGCTCCAGGAAACTCCCAACTCCAACCATCAGGTTCATTACTTGATTGGTCGAAAAATGTAACAGTAAGTGGAGCTTCGCCTTCGTAAATACTTGCGGTAAAATCGGCAATTGGCTCTTGCACGCCACTTGAACAATCAATTAAGGTAATAGAAACTATATTTGAAATTTCGCTTTCATTTCCATTATTATTGGTAAAAATTAAGCTATAATTTCCAGCAGTATTAACGGTCAAGCTCGAATTATTTCCTCCGTTTGAAGGAGTAATATTTACCCCATTTAACTGCCATTGATAAATAAAACCGCTTGGTGGAGCATTCACCGCAGTTAAGGTTGAAGTAGTCGGATTTCCTGTTCCATTTATGCAAATTACATCAACATCAAATGTTATTGTAGGCACTGGCAAAGTTCCTTCTTCCAGTACAATTATATATCCATTTTTAGTTTCGGTATCACTTCCAGAAGCATTGGAAGCCGTTAAAATCACATTATAAACCCCTGGTGAATTATAAAGCACCGTTGGATTTTGAGTATTAGAATTAGTAGGTGTTCCACCAGGGAAAAGCCACGTCCAAGCCGTAGGATTGTTAGTTGATAAATCTTGGAAATTAACGGTTAAAGGAGCAAAACCACTTGTAACATTAGCTGTAAAATCACAAACTGGTGTATTGGCTTCATCATTTACAACTATGAAAGACTGTTTTACTTCCGTATCGCTTCCAGCACTATTAGAGGCTGTTAAAATTACATCATAAACCCCTGGAGAATTATATGTTACCGTTGGATTTTGAATGTTTGAACTTGTTGGATTTCCTCCAGAAAAAGACCAAGTCCAAGCAGTTGGGTTGTTTGTTGATATATCTTGGAAATTAACCGTTAAAGGTGCATTTCCACTAGTAATATCTGCGGTAAAATTTGCCAAAGGCGTAACAAAATATTCAACTACAACTATAAAGTTTTCTTGCGAAATAGTATTGCTTCCTTCGGCATTACTTGCTGTTAAAACTACATTATAAGTTCCTGGTGAATTATATAAAACCGTTGGGTTTTGAACGGTTGAACTTGTAGGTGTTCCACCTGGGAAAATCCAAGTCCAAGCTGTAGGATTGTTCGTTGATAAATCTTGGAAATTAACCGTTAAAGGAGCTTCACCTGTTGTTACATCTGCGGTAAAATTGGCAACGGGTACTTGTGCTTGTTCTGAAACAATAATATATCCAGTTTTAGTTTCTGTATCACTTCCAGCAGAATTTGAAGCAGTTAACGTAACTTGGTAAGTTCCTGCTGTATTGTAAATAATTGTTGGGTTTTGAGCAGTTGAACTACTTGGGCTTCCGCCTTGAAAACTCCAGTTCCAAGCCGTTGGATTATTGCTTGATAAATCTTGGAAATTCACCGTTAAAGGAGCTGTTCCACTCTGAATATTTGAAGTAAAATTAGCTACGGGTGCTTCCATTGATTCTGAAACAACAATAAATGCAGTTTTGGTTTCGGTATCATTTCCAGCCGAATTTGAAGCGGTTAAAGTTACTTGGTAAGTTCCTGCTGTATTATAAAGTACCGTTGGATTTTGTGTAGTAGAATTTGTTGGTGATCCACCGGGGAAAAGCCACGTCCAAGCCGTAGGATTATTACTCGATAAATCTTGGAAATTCACTGTTAGTGGTGCTGTTCCACTTTGAACATTTGAAGTAAAATTAGCAACAGGTGTTTGTGTAGTTGTTCCAGAAATAGAAACGGTATAATCTTCTACTTCACCAAAATCGAAAGTTCCACAAGCGTTTGGCGGAGTATTGTCTGAACTTCCATCACTAAAAGTTCCATTGTATTTCATTGCCACCCTCATTCTATGATTTCCCATAGTTGCATTTTCCATATTTAACGAACCCGTAACTGCCGTAGAAACCGCCGATGGAGCATCAAAAACCAATTCTCCTGCATCGGTAAAATCATTGTCGTTGTTAAAATCAATCCAAACTCTCCAACGTTCATCATAACTCTGCCCCGAAAATCCTGGTGTTAAAATGAAATCAACTTCATTGTCTATATTCATTGGAATTACAGTATTGGTATTGTTTTCATAACCACCACCGTTTCCAGTTGGGAAATTAAAGTTTTCAAATTGCACGCTTTCTATCCATTCGCCAGCCGAATCGCCCGAAGCGGCACAATACGGAGCAGGATCATCGGTGCTTCCTGTATTATTTGCTTGAATACTCACTAAATAATCTTCGGTTTCACCAAAATTATAATTGCCACAAGCATTGGGTGCTGTCGAATCAGTATCACTCAATCCTTTCATTGCTATACGCAAACGAGTTGTTCCTGTAACTGCATTTTCGGCAATTGTTAAAGTGCTATTTAAAGTACCTTGATTGGCAGTTCCAGCATCAAAAACCAATTCGCCAGCATCATTAAAGTCGTTATCTTTATTAAAATCAATCCAAATTCGCCAATATTCATCATAAGATTGCCCTGCATATCCAGTTGTTAAATTTATTGAATTACTACTTCCTTGTTCTAAAGTTATAGTGCCTTGGTCGGTATGGTTTCCGTATCCATTATCTGTTCCAGAATTGTAATTGAAGCTGGCAATATTTACCGATTGAATCCATTCATCGTTGGCATTTCCTTCCGAAACACAATAAGGAGCTGGATTATCTGAACTGCCTGAATTTCCAGAAATAATAACCGAAAAATCTTCTACTTCGCCATAAGCAAAAGTGCCACAAGCATTGGGTGCGGCATTATCTGAAGCATCAACATATTTCATTGCCACTCGCATTCTTGAAGTAACATCTCCAGCATTTGTAGGAATAGTAATTGAATTATTAACTACCGCTGAACCTGCATCGCCAATATCTAAAACTAATTCGCCTGCATCTGAAAAATCACCATCATCGTTTAAATCAATCCAAATTCGCCAATATTCGCTGTAAGCTGTACCTGCAAAAGCTGGTGTTAAAGTTACATTATAGCTTTCGCCTTTTGTAAGTTGAATATTGGCTTCATTACTATAAAAATAACCGCCATCATCTGCACCCGAAGTTTCGTTAAATTCGCCAATTTGTACACCAGCAATCCATTCCTCAGTATTGTTATTACCATTTGCCGTACAATATGTTTGTGCATTCATTTCTAATCCTAAAAAAGTAGAAATTACCAATAAAGAAAAGTAAAGTAGTCTGTTTTTCATTATTTCAAATTATAATATTTCAATGCAAAGTAGATGCTATTTTCTGATAAATAGTTTAAAGTGAAAAAAAATTATCTTTGATTAAACCATTCGCAGTATTAAAGCATCTACTTAATAAATTTTAACACATTTTACAATGAACAAATTAACATTATTCTCAGCACTACTATTGTGTTTTACAACGCTTTCGGTTTCGGCTTCTGAAACTGAATTTGAATCAAAAATTAAAGAAATTTTTAAACCAAGTATTGAAAATGCCGACTTTACCTATTCAGATGACGATGATGATGACGGAGGAAAAGACGACGATGACGATGATGGTGGCGGATATGGTAATGATAAATTAGCCGAAAAAATGCGTGAGCAATGTAAAAAAGAACGTGAGAAATTACGTGAACGCTACAAGAAAGATAAAGAACAAGCTTACGAAGAATACAAGCGTGCTAAAGAAAAAATGCGTGAAGAAGAAGAACGCAATATTGATAGAGGACAAGGTGATGCAGCTTCATACAACGAAAGATTAGACGAAGAAGAAGCATATTACAATGATTATATTGATAGATTAGACGCTGATTATGATTATGATCGTGCAGAAATTGAAGAAAGATGTAATGGAAATTACAATAGAGGAAATAATGGCAGAGGCAATGCTTATGGAAAAGATAAAAATAAGGATAAAGGAAAGGGCAAAGGTTATGGAAAAGATAAAGAATATGATAGAGGCGATAGAGGAAACGGTAGAAACGATGACCGAAACATAGATAGGGGCAATCGTGGAAATGAGCGTGATAGCGATAGAGAATACCGCCGAGATGATGACCGTAATATTGACCGAGGAAATAGTAGTAACGACAATAGAGGAAACGATAGAAACCGTGAGTATAAAAAAGAAGAAGATAGAAACATAGATAGAGGCAATAGTAGAAATAAAAAAGATGAAGATAGAGTTTACAAACGTGATGAAGATACAAGAGAAAGAGATAACTCATCTACTCGTGAACGAAATGGCAATAATGACAGAACAATAAGCCGAGAAGATAAAAGAACTAAAGATACTGAAGATAATAGCCGAGAAAAAAATACTGAAGAAACTCCATTAGAAAAAGTTCAGAAAAGAACTAAAGGAATATTGGACAGCCTTTTTGGTAGAGACACAGATGACGACAATAATTAATAAAATTTAATTACCTTTAAGCCGAAATATATAAATAATATGTTTCGGCTTTTTTATT
>JAHDDA010000136.1 GCA_020629595.1 Chitinophagales bacterium | reverse complement strand
CTACCTAAAAACCTTCCTTTTATTCAATGCCTTGTGGTAACGATTGGCATTTTTAAGATGTTGCGTGTAGGTTTTTGCAAAATTATGATAGCCCGAAAAATCTTCTTTTGCACAAAAATAAAGGTAACTATGCTTTTCGTTTTTTAGCACACCATCAATAGCATAAATTTCTGGAATACAAATAGGACCAGGCGGCAAACCTGCGTATTTATAAGTATTGTATGGCGAATCAATTTCTTTATCTTTATCCAATACACGTTTCAAACTAAAATCGCCAATAGCAAATATTAAAGTAGGATCGGCTTGTAAGGGTATTTTTTTGCGTAAACGATTTAAGTAAACACCAGCTACTTTTCCTGCTTCGTCTTTTTTAGCTGTTTCTGCTTGCACAATAGAAGCCAAAGTCATTACCTCATCTTGCGAAAGTTTTAAGGCTTTTGCTTTTGCTTTTCTATTTTCATTCCAAAAATCGCTGTATTCATTTATCATTCTTTCGGCAAATTGCTTAGGCGATGTATTCCAGTAAATATTATAAGTGTTTGGAATAAAATAACTGGTAATCAATTCGGGTTTTATATTTTTCTGTTGCCAAAAAGTTGTATCATCAAATAATTGTTTCATTTCTAACGAATCGAACTCAAGATAAGGGGAAATTTTACCTGCTAAATCGGCAGTAGTTCGTGCATAATTAAAGGTAACTTTTACAGCTTCTTGTTTACCCAATCTTAGGGCATTTACCAAGTCGTTATTACTCCATCCATCCTTAATTTCAAACCGTCCAGCTTTAATCAATTGATCATATTTTTTTAAGCGAGCTACTCGTTCAAAACTCAATATATCATTTAAAACGCCTAACTTTTCTAAGCCCTGTTTTACATTGGTATAAGTGCTGCCAGTTTTAATTTCGAGGTACGTTTTTTTACCATTGGTATTTACATTTGAGGCATAAATACTTTGGTAAGCCACATAAGCAAAAAAGGCGGCTATTATAAAAATTATTAGTGTAGTAAAAAGTAAAACTTTCTTCATTTTGGCAATAATTGAGCAATGTCAACATAATTACAACCCAAAATTATCTATTTTGTTACTCTAATTCTATTTGGCATCTATAAAAAAGTTGAAATTCTACCTAATTGATAAAAAATATGCCCAAAAAGTCTTTCAGATACAGAATATTAAAAAAGCTGTTGGAATGGTCGGCAAAAGGCTATTACAGACGAATGGAAGTTAGTGGTTTAGAAAACATTCCTGCCGACAAACCTGTAATTTATGCCGCACCACACCAAAACGCAATGATGGATGGTTTGGCAGTTGTAATTAATCAAAAAAGACAACCTTACCTAATTGCCAGAGCAGATGTATTTAATAATAAAACACTTGGAAGCATTTTAAAATCTATTAGATTAGTGCCTATTTTTAGACAACGTGATAAGGTAGATACACGTGTAATGAATGCCCCAATTTTTGAGCAATGTGCCAAAATTTTAGAAGATAATGGCTCAATTCTTATTTTCCCAGAAGCAAATATGTTTATGCAAAAAAGGCTTCGACCATTAAGAAAAGGACTTGCCCGCATTGTTTTTAAAGCCGAAGAACAAAATGATTTTAATTTAGATGTACAAGTAATTCCAGTAGGTTTAGATTTTAGTTATTATTCGCGTGCTAGAAGCGATTTAATGGTAAATTTTGGCAAGCCCATTTCGGTAAAAGAATACCAAAGTTTATATGAAGAGCATCCTGCAAAAGCCTTTCGCAAATTAACACTTGATTTACAGACAAAAATTCAAGAACAAATGATTCATATTGCTCGGGATGAAGATTATGAGCAAATGATTTTTATGTGTAAAATGCTTTACAACAAAAAAAACCTAAAAGATGATATTTTAAATGCACAAAAAAAGGTGTTTTTAGTAGAAAATATGCGAAATGAAGCACCTGAAAAGTACGCTTTATTAATGAAAAACCTAAGCGAATATAAAGTGCAATTAAATCATTTAGAGCTTAAAGATTGGCTAATTAAAACACCACCCAAACATACAAAACGAGGAATTACCTTACAATTTATCATTCAATTGGGTTTATTACCACTTTGGTTATATGGCGAAATAATGAACTTTTTACCCAATAAAATACCCTTTTTTGTAATTCCTATTTTGGTTGGTCCACAATTCAAATCATCGGGTATATTTGTAATGAGTTTTTTCTTATTTCAGCTATTTTATATTGTGCAAAGTATAATCGTTTACTCGCTGACCGATAGCGTAATTTTTGCTATTTTATACTTCTTTACTTTACCAATAAGTGGTTTTTTTGCCGTAAAGTACAGAGAAAATTGGCGAAGAAACGTTTTTCGTTTGAAATTAAATAGACTTTGGGCTTGGAATCCTAAAGTTATTAAAAATTTACAAAAAATGCGTGCTAAAATTATTGCATTAATAGAGTAATTTTGTTCCAAAAATTAAACTTCTTTTAAATGAAAAATCTATTTGTTATCTTACTACTACTGTTTGGCATCACAAGCATAAAAGCTCAATATGCTACTTCAAGTGCAATTGAATATTACTACAGTTCTGCTTTAGAAAAGTACGTTGAAATTAAACAAGTTGAAAAGACTTCTCAAATATATTTAGAAAGCAAAATTTATTTTAATCAGTATGGTGAAAAATGGTTGCATAATAATTTTGAAATACCACCAAAAACAGATTTTTCAAAGGGTTCTAACTTTATTTTTACTGATTTAATTGGGCAAAAAATTATAATTGATTTTGATAATAAAGAAATAAAATACTACACCGATTACGATAAGAAAAAAGAAATTTACAAAGGCTATACGCTTTACAAAGAACTTGGCGATTTAGAAGAAAATCCAAATTTTGCTAACATTAAACCAGTTGAAGAAAACGTTACAGAAAACGAAAAAGGAGAAACGCTTGTAATTGTAGAAAAAATGCCAGAATTTCCAGGCGGGCAAATGGAACTGCTCAAATACTTAGGAAAAACAATTCGTTATCCAAAATTTGCACAAAAAAACAATATAACAGGCAGAGTAATAATTGGATTTATAATTATGGAAGATGGTTCTGTTGAAGATGCCTACGTTGTGCGTGGCATTGGTGCTGGTTGCGATGAAGAAGCCCTAAGAGTAATTAATAAAATGCCCAAATGGAATCCGGGAACACAAAAAGGTGTGCCTGTGAGAGTTCAATATCACGTACCAATTAGGTTTAATTTAGAATAACATTAAAGTCTATTGAAATGTTAAAAATGGTGTAAGCATACTATTTAAAAATTTCGTTCCGTTCTTGAAGCGAATTTTTTAATCATCACAATTTTTAATTTATGTTCAAGAACGTTTTTAGTTTTTTCCTTTGTTTATGCTTGGCAACGGCTTGTTTTTTTTCCTCTTGCTCCGATGAAGATGCTGTTGCAGAAAGTGCTGAATTATTAGCCGAACAAACAATTGCCGAAATTCAAGAAGAAACAGCAACAGGTAAACAGGGCTGTTTTGAACTTATTTTTCCAGTAAGTTTAGATTTTGATGGAACAGTCTATGAGTTTATGAGTTTCGAAGAATTAAAAGAAGCTATTAAAGAATGGGCAATGAATGAACCCAGTTTTGAAAATCGTCCAATGCTTGTGTTCCCGATCGAAATTTTGACAGAAGAAAGCGAGCTAATTACTGTTGAGTCAGAAGAAGAACTTATTGAACTAATTGCTGAATGTCCCAAAGGAGCAGGACACCCTTATGGTGGTGATGGTCAATGTGATGGACACCATGGAAAGGGCGATTTTTGTTTTGATTTGGTTTTTCCAGTAAGCATTGAAATGCCAAATGGCGAAATTTTAACTGCCGAAACTCGCCAAGATTTAAAAGAAATAAAGCGTGAGTGGAAAGAGGAAAATGAAGATACAGAGGAACGTCCAACTTTAGTTTTTCCAGTAACGGTTGTTTTAGAAGATGAAACCGAATTGGTTTTAAACAATCAAGATGAGTTATATGAACTAAAAGAAAGTTGCCGAGAAGATGATGAAGATGACACAGAAGAAGATGGTGATGAAGGTTAGAAAGTAATGTGTTGAACTTTCTATGTTAAAACTACAAGCTAATTCAAGAATGCCTATTTCCAAATTTTGGAGTGGGCATTTTTTTATTGTACAGCTTGTAGGGATGGCATCGGCAGTCGCACTGTTATCGCATCTTCTACAGTTCAAAAGAAAACAACGTTTTAAAGTCTAGTCTAAAAAATAGTTGTTTCCCTTGTTGTTGTTCTTTAAATTTGCAGGCATTATATACGAACATCAAGAAATATTATATGCTAACCAACAGGCAACTTTTCTTCACTAACAAACGGTTTGGGTTGCACCCTTCCCGAAATAAAAATACTCATTTCGTATAAAAAGTAAACAGGTAAAGAAACTAAAATTTGCGTCCAAGGATCGGCAGGTGTAATAACGGCGGCAATAATTAAAATAAAAACAAAACTATGCTTTCTATAATTACGCATCATTTGGGGGGTTACAATGCCCAAACGAGATAATAAATACACTACCATTGGTAATTCAAATAATATTCCCGAAGTTAAAACTAAGGTACTCAATAAAGAAATATATGATTCTAAGGAAATAATGTTTTGAACTTGCTCACTAACTTCGTAGGTAACAAAAAAGTTTATGGAAAAAGGCGTAAGTAAAAAATACCCAAATAAAACGCCTAACAAAAATAAACTACTGGCATAAAAAACCATTCCTCGTGTTACTTTCCTTTCGTTTTCGTACAAACCAGGACGAATAAAACGCCAAATTTCCCAAAAAATATAAGGAAATGAAGAAATAAACCCAAGAATTATAGCAATTTTTAAATTGGTTAAAAACTGCCCCATCATTGTAATATTCTGAATAGTAAAATCTTTAGGTTTTAAACACATTGCATCACCAAAACCTATACTGTGTGATAAAGAACAAAAACCTTTGTAAGTTAAAAAGTTTTCGCTTTTGGGTGATAAAATAATATTATTAAAAATGGGTTTGGTAAAAATAAAAACCACAATTGTAATTACACCAATAGCCATTAAGCAACGTATAATATGCCAACGCAATTCTTCAAGGTGATCTACAAAAGACATATCTTTTGGATCATCATTCATAGGTTGATCTAAAGGTGTTGGTAATTGACTCGACATTGCGTGCAAAATTAAGCCTTACAACAAACACTCATTTAATTTTTACTGCCAAATAAACTAAACAAACTGTTGGTAATCTAAGGCAACCGTTTATAAATATGTTTAAATGTGCATATCTTGCTTAAAATTTAAAAAGTTAAATATTTATGCTTCATACTTAAAAAGCTAATTTTGAAGTTCAATATACCATATTTATTAAATTTTATATATGAATATTTAATTGGGGAATAGTTTTTGTAGTTTTATTACAAACCCTCAACTTAAAAGTTACACCTTTTTTTAATTCAAAGTTTTTATGACACGCATACTTTTACGCTTTCTTTCTCTTCTTATCCTTTGCTTGTCTATTGGTTTTACGAGCAATGCACAATTAGCAGATTGTAATTCACCAGGTAATTTTACAGTAGCACCCGAATCAGCTTTATCTGGTTCAGGTACTGCCAACGACCCTTTTGTTGTTTGTGGCAACAGCGATGCAATAAATGTATCGGCAGAAGGCGTTGATTTTGAAGCAACAGGTTTTGAAAATCCAGCATTGGTTTTTGCTTTTTATACAGACCAACCTACTAACGAAACAGCAACCGATCCAAATTCATTAGGTGTTGTTTTATCTGGCGAAGATGGGATTATTTTTAACAACGGAACAGCCTTTTTTTCTAACACCTCAAATTTGGGATATGGCACATTTGTAATTGTGCCTGTTATTATTCCAGACGCTGATGCCAATGTTTTAATTCCTGTTGATGAATGTACAGGAATAAATTTAGATATTATTTATCCGTACATAACAATTTTAAATCCAGGTGAAAATGCCGAGGCTTGTTGTGTAAACGCTTCACCTGAAAATGATATGTGTGAAGGAGCTTTACAACTTTCGCAAACCGAAAACCAAGGACCATTCAATAACTCTTGTGCTACAGCAAGTGGCGAGGCTTGCCCCGATTGGTTTGCTTTTGCTGGTGAGCCTTCGGTAGAAAATACACTTTGGTTTGAAGTTACAGGAAATGGAACAAGCATTACCATTACTTCTAGCGAATGTTCCGATGCTCCAATTGATGATACACAATTTGCCTTATTTGAAGGTTCTTGTGATGGAGCAATGATTGCTTGTGGCGAAGATATGACAGCAACAAATTTATATGCAGGCTTAACTTTTGAATCTCAAGCAGGAACATCATACTTTCTTATGGTAGATGGTTGGGGCGGAAAAGTTGGAGATTTTTGTCTATCAGTAAGTTCTGAAGGACCTGATTGCCCTGGTGTAATGGACGAAACAGTTGAAGGCGAATATTGTAACAATAGTGGTTTTGAATACATTTCTCCTGCAGGAACAATCTATGATATAAACAACCCAAGCGGAATGGAACTAATTACCAATCCTGATGGATGTTTTTATAATTTAACGGTAAACCTAACTTTTGTTGAATGTCCCGATTGTTCTGATGTGCCAGACGTAACAGAAACTTATGTAGGTATTATAGGCGATGGTTACACTTATACTTCGCCAAACGGAACAGTTTACGATGAAGCAAACCCAACAGGAACAGAAGAAGTAACCAATGAAAATGGTTGTACTTATACTTTAACGGTTGAATTAACTTTCAATACTGATCCCTGCGAGAATGTAGTAAGTTATACAGAGTCTTATATGGGTTGTTCTGGTGATGGTTACGCTGTAACGGTAAATGGAAATGTTTATGATGAAAGCAATCCATTTGGAATAGAAGATGTAACTGATGAAAATGCTTGTACTTATACAGTAACAATAGATTTAACCTTTAATGAATCAACGGCAGATATAACAGAAACTTACGTAGGCATTGTAGGCGATGGTTATTCTTACACTTCGCCTAGTGGAACAGTTTACAACGAAGAAAACCCAACAGGCACAGAAGTATTAATTGATGCAAACGGTTGTAACTACACTGTTACGGTTGAATTAACTTTCAATGCCGATCCTTGTGAAGATGTTGAACCAATTCAGACAGAAATGTATAATGGTTGTATTGGTGATGGTTATGTCTTTAATTCACCAAATGGAAATATTTATGATGAAAATAACCCAGGTGGTTCAGAACAAGTGGTAAATGCAGATGGATGTGAATATACTTTAATGGTAGATTTAGTTTTTAATACGCCAACTGAAAATGTAACAGAAACTTATACAGGAATTGTTGGCGATGGCTACACTTACACTTCGCCAAACGGAACAATTTACAACGAAGCAAACCCAA